>NZ_JBHYZV010000021.1:0-72955 GCF_042753905.1 Streptomyces sp. NPDC059248
CCCCGGCCCGGGGGCGGGCGCGGGGTGGCTACCGTGCGGGCGGAAACCCCGACCCGCTCGCCACCGGCACGGCGGTGCGCGTCGTCGCCCGGCATCAGGGACGCGGGGTGCACGAGACCCCGATCGGATTCAAGTTCCTGTCCCCGTTGCTGGCCGACGGCCGGGCCGATGTCGCCGGCGGCAGCGTGGGCGACCTGGCCTTCGCCGACCAGGGCATCGATCGCGACCCGTTCACAGCGGTGGCGCTGCTGGCCGAACTGCTCAACACCACCGGGCGTCCACTCGGTGACCTGCTGGACGCACTCGGTGACGAGGTCGGACGCCTTCAGTGGTTCGAGTCCCGCGTACCGGGCACCGGCGGTCCGGACGCCCTCCACGCGACGGGGACGAAGGCCCTCGCCCGTGCCGGCCTCATCAGCGGATCGGATCCTTCGATCACCGAGATAGACGGCATGAAGTTCTGGCTCGACGACGACCAGTGGATGCTCCTGCGTCCCTCTACCACCGAGGCCGGGATCCGGATCTACGGCGAGGTGCTGTCCGGCCGGGACAGCGCACGCCGTATCGACCGGCTCCTCACCTCCGTGCGTGACCTGCTCGCCCCTTGAGTTCCTTGCCATCACCGTGCCTGCCCCCGACGGCCGGCACCTCAATAATGGAGGCGCAATGTCCGAACTCGGCACCGAGGCTTCGATCGCCCTCATCGGGGGAACCGGTTTCTACCGGTTCCTCGACGACGCGAACGAGGTCGTCGTGGACACCCCGTACGGCAAACCCAGTGCGCCGATATCCATCACCTCGATCGAGGGGCGCAACGTCGCGTTCCTGCCCCGGCACGGACGCAACCACGACTTCCTCCCCTCCGATCTGCCCTACCAGGCCAATCTCTGGGCGCTGCGGCACCTGGGCGTCCGCCAGGTGGTGGCCTTCAATACGGTGGGAAGCCTTCAGCGCTCCTACCGCAAGGGCGACTTCGTCCTGGTCGACCAGTTCGTCGACCGGACCCGGCGACGCAAGGACACCTTCTTCGCGGGCTCCCAGGCGGCACACATCAGCTCGGCGACACCGTACTGCGGCCGCATGCGGGAGCTGTCGGCCGAGGCGCTGTCGGACGCGGACGCGTCCGTACACGGCAGTGGCACCGTGGTCGTGATCGAAGGCCCGCGGTTCTCCACCGCGGCGGAGAGCCGGTGGTTCAGCAACCAGGGCTGGCACCTGGTCAACATGACCCAGTACCCGGAGGTCGTGCTCGCCCGCGAGCTGGAACTCTGCTACATGAACCTGTCCTACATCACCGACTACGACGTCGCCGCCGCCGAGGTGGCCGGTGACGAGGAGGCGGAGAAGGTCTCCCACGCCGGGGTGATCGCCGCCTTCAACGCGGACACCGACCGGACGATCGACATGGTGCGCCGTATCGTCGGCGCACTGCCGACCACGTTCGACTGCGACTGCCAGCATGCTCTGAACGGGGCGCGAACATGAGCTGGCTCGTACGCGCTCCTGATGGGGAGCTCGTTCGGCGGGGTCAGGCCGCGCTGGCGCTGGCCCGCAGTCAGATGCCGGTGCTGGAGGGCATCCGGGGGGAGGTGGCCGACGACCGGCCACTGACCGGCCAACGCCTGGTGGGATCCGTGCATCTCACCAAGGAGACGGGCGTCCTGGTGCAGTTACTGGTGGCGGCCGGCGCCGAGGTCGCGTGGACCGGTGGCGACGAGGTCTCCACACAGGACGACGTGGCCGCGGCGCTGACCGCCGAGGGCGTCCGGGGCTACGGCCGGCGTGGTATGACCACCGCCGAGGTGGGTGACGCGGCGGCCGAAGCGTTCCACAGCTTCCCCGACGGACCCACCATGATCCTGGACAACGGTGCCCATCTGATCGAGATGGCCGGCAGGGCTCTCGACCGGCTCCCGGGCCTCATCGGCGCCACGGAGAAGACCTCGGAGGGCTCCCGCCGCATTCGTGAGCTGGCCGGCACGACGTCGTTCCCGTTCCCCGTGGTCTCGGTCAACGACGTGGTGACCAAATGGGAGGTGGACAACACCTACGGCACCGGGCAATCGACACTCGACGGCATCCTGCGGGCGACCGGTGCGTTTCTCGCCGGCAAGCTCTTCGTGGTGTGCGGGTACGGCCATGTCGGTCGCGGAGTGGCCGAGCGCGCCCGCGGTCTGGGCGCGCGGGTCGTGGTGGTGTGCCGCTCCGCACGGACCGCCGTGCGCGCACGGATGGCCGGCTTCGAGGTGCTGCCCCTGCACCAGGCGGCGCGGATCGCCGACATCGTGTGCACCGCGACCGGCCGCCCGGACGTGCTCACCGGGGAGCACCTGGACCTGCTGCCCTCCGGAGCGATGGTCTGCAACACCGGGCACTCCACCACCGAGATCAATCTGACGGATCTACGGGCCCGGTCCCGGTCGGTGTCGCGGATTCGGCCGCATGTGGAGCGGTATCTGCTGCACGACGGCCGGTACCTGGACCTGCTGTCCGGTGGCGGTCTGGTGAACCTCGACGCGGCCGAGGGCAACCCGAGCGAGGTCATGGACGTCACGTTCGCCAATCAGGCCCTGGTCACGATCGATTTCGTCCGCCGCCCCCACCGGTATCCGCCCGGCGTGCAGGACGTGGACGCCGCCCAGGACGAGGAGGTGGCCCGGCGCAAGCTGGTCGCCATGGGCGTGCGGTTCGACGAAGCGCACGACGAACCGGACGACGGAGCGCCGACGGCGGACGGTGGCGTGCGAGAGGAGCAGTTCGCATGACATCGGATCCAACGGCGACCCGACTCGCCCAGGCCACCGAGCAGATGCCCGTGCTGGCCCGCATCCGCGAGGACCACCGGGTCGGCAAACCGCTGGCCGGGCAGCGGCTCGCGCTGTGCGGGCATGTCACCGCCGAGACCGCCGTACAGGTGGAGACCCTGATCGCACTGGGCGCCGAGGTGGCCTGGTGCGCCTCCAGTACGAGCACGACGGACGACCAGCTCGCGGCGCTGTTGCGGGGCAGGGGCGTGCGGGTGTCGGGTTCGCGGGGGATGAGCGAGGCGGACCTGCGCCAGGGCGTCGAAGAGGCGTTGTCCGTCTGGCCGGACGGCCCCACCATGGTGCTGGACGAGGGCGCCATGCTGATCAGCGCACTGCACACCACGATGGCGCATGTGCCACCACCGGTTCTGGCCACCGAGAAGACGCCGGACGGTCTGCTGAGGCTGGACCAGCTCGCTCGCCGTACGCCACTGCGGTTCCCCGTGGTCAAGAGCGATGAATCGTTCGGCAAGGACACCGTCGACAATCCGCACGGTACGGCCCAGTCCATGGTGGAGACCATCATGGCCGCCAGTGGCCGGATGCTGGCCGGCAAGGTGTTCGTGGTGGCCGGCTACGGGCGGGTCGGTTCCGGTATCGCCGCCAAGGCTCGCGGTCTGGGCGCCCGGGTGGTGGTGACCGAGGTGCGGCCCACCCGTGCGCTGATCGCGGTGCTCGACGGTTTCGAGGTGCTGCCGATGACCGAGGCCGCCCGGCTCGGCGATCTGTTCTGTACCGTCACCGGCACCTCGAACGTACTGCGCGAGGAGCACTTCGGACTGCTGAAGAGCGGCGCGGTGCTTGCCAACGGGGGCCATCTGCCGCACGAGATCGATGTCGCGGCGCTGGACCGGCTCGCCCTGGAGCGGGCCCCGGCCGCCCATCCGGGATGTGAGGTCCTCACTCTGCCGGGCGGGCGTCGGCTGTACCTGATCGGCGGCGGGAACATCGCCAACCTGACCGCCGGGCGGGGCAACCCGAGTGAGGTCATGGACGTCACGTTCGCCAGTCAGGTGCTCGCGCTCTGGCTGTCGGTCGAGGAGGCGTCCGGCTGGCCGGCCGGCCTGCGGGAGCTGCCCGAGGAGTGCGACGAGTACGTGTCCTCCGCGCTGGCACAGTCGATGGGCATCGAGCTCTACAGGGGCGAAGCACCCGTCCACAGCGGTGTGTCGGGGCCGGGCAACCATGCCGAGTGACCGTCAGAACACCTCCGGCACGGGAGGTTGCCGACTGGTGCTGATCCGGCACGGGCAGACGGAGTGCACGGTCGCCGGGCGCTTCTGCGGCGCCCACGAGGCCGAACTCACGTCGGTCGGGACCGAGATGGCCGCGGCGGCGAGTACCCACCACGCGCTGCGCGGGATCGAGACGGTCGTGAGCAGCCCCGCCTCCCGGGCCCGGCGCACCGCCCAGGCCGTAGCCGGCGCGCACGGGGCCGACATCCTGGTCGAAGACCGGCTGCGGGAACTCCGCTTCGGCGCCTGGGAGAACCTGCTACCGCACGAGGTACCCGTGCCCCTGGAGCACCAGCGGTGGGAGCGGGACCCCGCGTACTTCTCACCTCCCGGGGGCGAGACCGGCCTTGAGGTGATGGCGCGCACGGTGGCGGCGGTACGCGACGCCATGCACGGAAGGACCGCGGTGGCCGTCGTGACGCACAAGGCCCCGATCCGTTTGATCCTGGCCTTCTTCCTGGGTGTCGCGCCGTCCCGTTACCGCGACATCAGCGGCGTGACCGTCGGATCGATCTCCTGGCTGACCGTCACCCCGGGCGGAGCCACCCTGCACGGCTTGGGCGATGTGTCGCACCTGCCTGCGGCGTGGCGCCGGGACCCGGACCGTGCGCGTGCCGACGCCAAGGCTCCTCAGCAAGTACTGCCGCACTGACACCGAAACGTAAGGAAACCAGAACATCATGCCCTCTCGGACGACACCCCTGCCCGATGCGACCGTCAAGACGAGGCCGCCCGATGTGGAGGGGCACAGCAAACGGTTATGGCTGCTCGACGACGGGACCTGCGTCGTGGAGCTCATCCCGAGTCTCCGCAGCTTCACCCACCAACGCGACGAGATGTTCCGGGAAACCGGCCGACAGCGTCTCGACTTCTACGAACAGGCCGCCGAACGCCTGGCCCAGGCCGGTGTCCGGACGGCGTTCCGGGGACGGATCGACGAGATCACCTATCTTGCGGACTATGTACCCGCACCGCCCTTCGAAGTGATCGTGAAGAACCTCGCCACCGGCTCGACGACACGGAAGTACCCGGGACTCTTCCCCGAGGGACACCGCTTCGTGCCGCCGGTGGTCAAGTACGACTTTCGTATCGATCCAGAGGATCAGCCCATCGCCGAGGACTACCTGCGTGCCACCGGCGTGCCGGTGGAGCGGTTCCACGAGACGGCGCTGCGGACCAACGCCGTACTGATCGACTGGCTGTCGCCGCTCGATCTGTGGGACTTCTGCCTGATCCTGGGTACCGGCCCGGACGGAGTGCCGGTGATCATCTCGGAGATCTCCCCCGACTGCATGCGTCTGCGTGACGAACACGGCAAGCCACTGGACAAGGACCTGTTCCGCGGCGGCGCGAGTGAGCACGACGTCGTGGCCCGCTGGGAGGTGCTGCTGAGTCATGTCCGTAGCCGCGGGTGACCGGAGAACGGACCGCTTGCCGCCCGTCGCGCTGGTCACGGGCGGCAACCGGGGCACGGGACGCGCGATCGTAGCCGAACTCGGCGAAGCCGGTATGGAGGTGTGGCAGCTCAATCGCAACCCCTCCGGCAGTACCAGGGAGGTGCTCTGCGACCTGTCCCGCCCAGCCGAGCTGGATGCCGCGGTCGAGGAGGTGCTCAGGCACACCGGACGCTTGGACGCACTGGTCACCAATGCGGTCGACCGGTACCTCGCCCCCGTCTCCGAGATCGACCTGGACCGGTGGACCACGGCGCTGACCGTCAATCTGACGTCCGCCGTCGCCCTGGTGCAGCGGACCCTGCCGATGCTGCGCCGTTCACGCGGCACGATCGTCTTGATGGGAAGTCATGCCGGCAGCCGCTTCTTCGAGGGCGGCCTGGCGTACTGCGCGCCCAAGGCCGCGCTCAAGGCGTTGAGTGAGGTGTTGTTGCTGGAGGAACGACCGCACGGTGTGCGCACCTCTCTCGTCAGCCCCGGCGCGATAGCCAACGAGGACGGTGATACGTCGTCTCTGAAGATGACCACCAGTTCGGTCGGCCGGGTGGTACGCGATCTCATCATGAACCCGCCCGACATGGCGGTGGCCGAGATCGAACTGCGGCCGGCGGCACTCGGTCCGCCGGTCGTGTCGGGCCTGGACCGTCTGCAGTCGGTTTAGCGGGCACCGCACAGAGGCCTGTGGTCGCCGGGAAAAGAGGAGGAACCGATGGCCGACCGAACAGAAACAGAGCGGGCGGCCGAGCACGGGCCGGACGACCCGGACGTGTACGCACACTGGGACCCGGTCTCCGGTGTGACACGCCTGCGCTGGAGCGGGCCGGGAACCGGGGAGCGGCGGCGGGTGGAGTTCGCCAGCCGGGTCGTGCTGTCGTTCGCAGGCGACCGGCTCTCGGCGGTCGACCTGTTCGACGCCCCCGACACCCTGGCGCGGGTGCACGCGGACAACGCGGCGGCACGCGGGGTGCCGGTCTTCGACGACGGCTGGCTGTGGCTGCCGTTGGACACCGGCCGGGTGACGAGACTGCTGGCCGGCTACGGCCGCATCGAGGCGGTGGTGGCCGGCGAGACGCTGGCCGAAGTGCGGGTGACCGCACGTCCGCTCTGGGTCCGGGCAGGGCCTCAGAGCTCGCCGACCGTGACCCGGGACCACACCACGGCCGTGTCCGGAGTGGAACTGGTGGCGATGGACCTGGACGGCACGTTGCTGGACTCCGGCGGAACCGTGCCGGAACGCGTCAGGGCGGCGGTGCGTGCGGCGTACCGCGACGGTGTGCGGCTGGCCTTCGTGACCGGTCGGCCGCTGGCCGACACCGTCAGTCTGCTGCGCACAGCGGGTCTGCGCGGATACGTGGCGGCCAGCAACGGTGCGGTCGTGCTGGACGAGACCGGGCGGGTACTGCACCGCAGGGTGATCGACGGTGAGCGCGCCTCCGAGGTCCACCGCATCATACGGAGCCGGTTCCCGGAGCTCGTCCTGGGTGCGGTGGACGAGAGCCGGCTCTTTCTCGACCCCTCTTTTCCGGCTGATCTCGCGCACGAATGGAGCGGCCAGCTGTGTACCGGATCGGTGTCCGACGCACTCGCCGACGGCACGATCCTCAAGGTCCTGGCGGCGCACCCCACTCTGCCCGCGGAAGACCTCGCCCCGTCGGTGTCGGCTGCCCTCGGCGGCGCGTACCTCGTGACGTACTCGACGCAGCGGTTCCTGGAAATCTCCGATGCCCGGGCCACGAAGGGCGCCGCGGTCACCGCCATCGCGTCCGCGGCCCGGATATCCATCACGGCCGTGGCCGCGGTCGGAGACATGCCGAACGACCTGCCGATGATGACACTTCCCACCGTGGCGGTGGCCGTCGGCAATGCCCACCAACTCGTGCTGGATGCGGCCGACGTCATCGTCCCGGGCAACGATCTGGACGGCGTGGCGGACCTGCTGTGCGCGGTGGTCGCCGCCCGGCAGGAGGCCGAATGACCTGAAGGGACAACCATGGAAACATCACTCGTGAACCACATCGTCTGGGACTGGAACGGCACGCTGTTCAACGACAGCCGGGCCCTGATCGACGCGACGGTCGACGCGTTCGCCCTCTGCGGAATGCCGCCGATCACCATCGCCGACTACCAGCTCAAGCACTGCCAGCCGATCCCCGAGTTCTACAACCGGCTGGCCGGGCGTATTCTCACCGACGACGAGCAGACCCGGCTGGACCAGTGCTTTCAGGACGCGTACCAGCGGCACCGGGAGAGGGTCGCGCTCACCGGTGACTCCATTACGGCCATGGCCCGTTGGAGCGACGCGAACCGACGCCAGTCACTGTTATCCATGCATCCACACGATCGGCTGATGCGTCTGGTCGACCAAACAGGCATCGCGGAGTTCTTCACCCGTATCGACGGGACGCTGGGTACACTCGCCTACAAAGCACCGCACCTCGCCGAGCATCTGAAACGGCAGGGCATCGCGCCCGAACGGGTGGTCGTGGTGGGCGACAGCGTCGACGATGCCCGCGCCGCGCAGGAATGCGGCGTGCACTGCCTGCTCTACCACCCGGGCGAGGACGCCCTGCACGCACGCGAGCACTTCGAGGAGTTGGGCGTTCCGGTGGTCGAAACCCTGGTCGGGGCCGTATCGCAGCTACTCGACCCGTCTGCCGGCAACCTCAACCGGCGCTTGGCCCGAGCCGAGGAATCCACCGTCATCGGTGTGGTCCCCGCACCCCAGGAGCGCGCATGAGTGGCCCAGCGGCAGTCCCACCGGTCGCACGGCCAGTACCACCGAAGCTCGAACTCCATGTGCACCTCGAAGGTACGGTCGAACCGGCGACGCTCCTCGCCCTGGCTCGGCGCAACGGTGTGCGGCTCCCGGCCGACACCGTCGCGGAACTCGCGGAGACGTACCGCTTCACGACACTCGGCGAGTTCATCAACACCTGGATTCTCACGACTAATTGCCTGCGCACAGCCGACGACTTCCGACAGATCACTGTCGACTACATCGGTCGCGTGGCCCAGTTCGGGGCCGCCTATGTCGAGGCCATTTTCTCGCCCGCGGAACGGGCCCAGAGGGGTGTGGACTGGCACGAGCTGTTCACCGGGTACTGCGAGGGCGCGGCGGAAGCCGAGGACCGATTCGGTGTGATGGTGCGGCTCACCCCCGATCTGTACCGGGGCGTCGATGTGGCGCTGGCCGAGCAGTGCGCACGGATCGCGGTCCAGTACGCGGAGCGTGGCGTCGTCGGCCTGGGTATCGGCGGGAAGCCGTCGGCGATGCCGCTGGCCGAGTACGACCGGGCGTTGAAGATCGCCACGGACGGGGGCCTCGCCTTCCTCCCGCACGCCGGGGAGTCGGACGACGCGGAGTCGGTACGCGAGGTCATGCCCTACCTGCCGCGCCGTATCCGGCACGGAATCGGCGCCTGGCGCGATCCCGACCTGCTGGCCGAGATCGTCGAGCGGGGCGTCGTACTGGATGTGTGCCCCACATCCAATCTGCGCACCGGTGCGGTCCGGGAGCTCGCGGCCCATCCGCTGGCACGGCTGGTGGCCTCGGGAGTGCGGTGCACGATCGGCACCGACGACCCGGCCATGTTCGGCACGGACCTGCAACGCGAGTACGAAGCCGCCGCCACGCTCGGGCTGAGCGCCGAAGACGCCTGGCGGTCGGGCGTGGCCGGTGCCGCGTGTACCGAAGCGGACCGCAGACGACTGACCGGATGGGCCGAACAGTTGATCGGCGCCGGGTAATCGCTCCGCGCACTGTCGCGTCTCGGGTCGGCCACCACGGGCGTCCCCCCTGGCCTAGGGGGCGCGGTGTCAGCGCTCGGGCTTGGGGGGCCGCTGCATCAGCGCGGCGGCGGCCTCGTCGAGCGTGATCTTCTCGTTCAGCAGGGCGGACATCACGTCCGTGATCGGCATCTCGACGCCGTGGGCATGGGCAAGGGCGAGGATCACCTCCGCGCTCTTGACTCCCTCGGTGGTCTGCCGGGTCGCCGCCGTCGCCTGCGCGACGCTCAGACCGTGCCCGAGGTGGGTGCCGAAGGTGCGGTTGCGGGAGAACGGGGAGGAGCAGGTGGCCACCAGGTCGCCCACACCGGCGAGCCCCGCGAGGGTGGCCGGGTGGGCGCCCATGGCCGTGGCGAGACGGGTGGCCTCCGCCAGACCGCGGGTGATGAGCATGGCCGATACGTTGGAGCCCAGGCTCATGCCCGAGGCGATTCCGACCGCCAGCGCGATGACGTTCTTCACCGCGCCGCCCAGCTCGCAGCCGATCACGTCGGTGCTGGTGTAGGGCCGGAAGTAGAGGGTGTGGCACGCCGCTTGGAAGCGGCGTGCGACGTCCTCGTCGGAACAGGCGACGGCGGCGGCAGCGGGCTGGCCGTCCATGATCTCGGCTGCCAGGTTCGGGCCCGACAGCACCGCGACCCGCTCCACGGGTACGCCGGTCACCTCGGTGATGACCTGGCTCGCCCGCAGGCCGCTGCCCGCCTCGATGCCCTTCATCAGCGACACGATCACGGTGTCGGGCCCGATATGCGGCGCCCACGCGGCGACGGCGGCCCGCAGGGACTGCGCGGGGACCGACAGTACGAGGAAGTCCGCACCGTCCAGCGCCTCGGCCGGATCGGTCGTCGCCGTCACGGAGGAGGGCAGCTCGACGTCCGGGAAGTAGTCCGGGTTTCGATGCGTAGCGTTGATCGCGTCGGCGATCTCGCCGCGCCGGGCGTGCACGACGACGTCGGTGCCGGCGTCGGCCAGAACCTTGGCGACGGCGGTGCCCCAGGACCCGGCTGAGAACACCGCCGCACGGACGGGACGGTGCTGCACTGCGGGGTCCTCTCGCCGGACACGGGCCACCCGCCGAGGCGGCGGCCGGGCCCGCTCATCCTACCGGCCGCGCCGGGTGCCGGGCAGCTGTCCGCCTTGAGGTGTGAGCAGTTGTGCCGGGGGAGTCCCTGCCGTCGCCGGTCCCGCCGCTGCCGTGGTTCTCCGAGACGCCGTTCGTGGCTCGGCCGCCCCCGGCCGCCCCCGCGCCTCCTGCCCGCCCGGCCGCCGGGAACGCCTCACCGGCGGAGACGGAGCACGGCACCCATTGACAGCTCCGGTGTGGCTGGTTCGGTGTCTTTCCTCAACGATCGAGGGATGGAATGCTTCCGTAGTCGGGCGATTACAGTCCGTAACTTCGTTCGATTTACCCCGGGAGCTCCGGTGTCTTTTCGTGGGGTTTGCCCTGCTTCATTTTGAGGTGCGCCCCGCCTGGTGAAGGGAGAGTCCGTTGACCGGTCCGCTGTCCGATGCGCCCCAGCCCGCGACATCGTTGACGAGGGATCTGAACGCGGCGGTGGTCGTCCCGCCGGATGGTCAGGATCCGGAGGTGGGGCTCGCGACACGGGGCCTGATCGCGGCGCTGCCTCCGGACTTCGTGGTGGACAAGCAGGGCAGCCAGGTACCCGCCTGGGATCTGGCCCCGTACACCTTCCTGACCGGGCCCGCTCCGGACACGGTCAACCCGAGCCTGTGGCGCAACGCGCTGTTGAACATGAACGCCGGCCTCTACGAGGTCGTCCCGGACGCCGTGTACCAGGTACGCGGGATGGACCTGTCGAACATCTCCTTCCTGGAGGACCCCACGGGGGTGTCCCCGGAGGTCGTAGTCGTCGACCCGCTGATCAGCGAGGAGTGCGCGGCGGCCGCCTGGAAGCTGTACCGGGAGCACCGGCAGCTGCGGGGCAAGGACCGTACGATCCGTGCGGTGATCTTCACCCATTCACATCTCGACCACTACGGCGGTGTGCTGGGCCTGTTCGAGGGCGGCCGACTGCCCAAGGGGGTGGACATCATCGCTCCGGAGGGATTCCTGGAGCATTCGGTCAGCGAGAACGTCTACGCGGGCAACGCCATGCAGCGCCGGGCGCAGTTCATGTACGGCGCGCTGCTGAAGCGGTCCGAGAAGGGCCAGGTGGACGCCGGTCTGGGCAAGACCATGTCCTCGGGGTCGCCGGGGCTGCTGCCGCCGACCTACACGGTGACCTCCGAGGTGGCGCAGCCCGGTCAGGTCGTCGCTTTCGGGCCGGTGAATCTGGAGTTCCAGCTCACTCCGGGTACGGAGGCGCCGGCGGAGCTGAACTTCTATCTGCCCGACGTCGAGGCGCTGTGCATGGCGGAGAACGCCACCCCGACCCTGCACAACCTCTACAGTCTGCGCGGCGCGCAGGTGCGGGACGCGAAGGGATGGTCGCAGTACCTGAACCAGTCGGTGGAGTGGTACGGCGGGCGGTCGAAGACGCTGTTCGCCTCGCACTTCTGGCCCCGGTGGAACACCGACGAGTCGCCGGACGCGATCGTGTCGTTCCTGACCAGCCAGGCGGATCTGTACCGGTTCCTGCACGACCAGGCGCTGCGGCTGGCGAACCAGGGCCGGACGATGACCGAGATCGCCGAGGACCTGGACGCCCAGGTTCCGGAGTCTCTGGCGGGGCAGTGGTTCAACCGGGGCTACTACGGCACGGTCAATCATGACCTGAAGGCCGTCTACCAGCGCTATCTGGGCTGGTACGACGGCAACGCGGCCCATCTGCACCCGCTGCCGCCCGAGGAGGCCGGTCCCCGCTACGTCGAGGCGATCGGCGGCGTGGCCAAGGTGGTGGAGCTGGCCCGGCAGGCGTTCGAGAACGCGAAGAGCACCGACGACTACCGGTGGGCCGCCGAACTCCTCTCCCATGCCGTGTTCGCCGACCCGGCACACCAGGAGGCCCGCGCGCTGGAGGCCGATGTCCTCGAACAGCTCGGCTACCAGGCGGAGAGCGGCCCCTGGCGCAACTTCTATCTCGCCGCCGCGCACGAACTGCGCACCCGGCCGGCCGACGGCACCCCGCCCAACTTCCCCGCCCCGCAGATCATCACCCAGCCCGTGCTGGAGGCGATGCCGCTGGAGATGCTCTTCGACTACCTCGGCATCCGCCTCGACGGCCCCGAAGCCGCCGGCCACCCTCTTACCCTGGGCTTCAAGATCACCGACGGTCTCGCCGACGATCCCACCCAGTGCACGGTCCGGCTCCGCAACGGCGTCCTCGTGTACGCCCCCGGCCTCACCGACCCGGCGACCGCCGACGCCACCTACACGATCACCCGCGCCGGCCTCAACGCTCTCGCCATCTCCCGGGCCACCCCTGAGCAGCTCCAGACCGACGGCGAACTCACCGTCGACACCGGCACCCTGGAGCCGCTCGACACCCTCAACGGCCTGCTGGTGACCTTCGAGTACTGGTTCGGCCTCGCCACCCCCTGACCGCTGAACGGCCCCCGGGCCCGCGGCCGACCGCCGCGGGCCCGGTGCTACAGCGGCCGTCCGCCGCTGTCCAACCCCCTGCGAAGGAGTGATTCCCTTGAGCGGCACAGTCGTGAACGTCACCGACGCGGACTTCGAGATGAAGGTGGTCAAGGCCGCCGGACCGGTCCTCGCGGTCTTCCGCGCCGAGTGGAGCGGCCCGTGCCGGGCCCTCGACCCGATCCTGGCGGACATCGCCAAGGAGTACACGAACCGCCTCACCGTCGCACGGCTCGACATCGACCGCAGCCCCGACACACCCCCCAAGTACAACGTCACCGCCATCCCCACGCTGTACGTCTTCAAGGGCGGGAAGATCGTCGCCACCCGTATCGGGCCCGCCACCAAGAACAACGTGGCCGAACTCGTCAAACCCCACCTCTGAGCAACCACCTCCGGCGGCCCGGAAACCGGCTACGCCCTTGACCGTCCCGCGTGGCCTGCCGAAACCGAGCCGCCGTTGCCGGAGACAGCCGACCGGGGGTCGGCGGCGGCGCCCGGGAGCCGGCCGGGCCTCACGCCCACCGGTCAGCCGGTGTTCGGGCCGGTGATGCGGACGATCCATTCCTCGACGGCGTGAGCGGTGGTTTCGGCGTGTTCCCGCATCATGGTCAGATGGTCACCGGGTGTGGTGGTGCTCGGCGCGAGGGGGAACTCTGCTTTCCGGCCGAGGATCGGCGCCTCGGCCGCCACCAAGTGCGCGGGCAGTCGGGGGTGGTCCGGGTCCCATGCGGTGAACAAGTCGAAGTAGTGGCTCATCGCGGTGAGGCCGGCCGTGTCGAGGAGGTCCGCCTCACCGGTGCGTTCCCAGGAGCACCAGGTCACTTCGGTCGCGAGGCCGGGGGTGACCTCACCGCCGACACTCGTGTCCAGGAGGACGACTCCGAGAGGAGGGTTCGGGTGGTCGGAGAGCCGCTGGGCCGTCGCGTAGGCGACCCAGCCGCCGCTGGAGTGTCCCAGCAGTACATACGGTTCGCCCTGAGACGCTTCCCGGGCGGCTCCGGCCATATGGCTGACCAGCGCGTCCCGGGTGGGCGGCAGCGGTTCGCCTTCGACGTAGCCCGGGAGCGGGATGACGGTCACGCCCCGGTGCGGGGGCAGATACCGGGCCAGTGTCCGGTACTGCAACGGGTCGGCCGGGGCGGGCAGCGCGGGGACGCAGATGATGCGGGGTGCCCGCCCTCCGGCGGCCAGGACCGTGGGCCGGGCCGGAGCCACCCGGGTCTTCCCGTGGCACTCCGCCGCCAGCCGGGCCTTCGCCGCGGCGCGTGCCGTCGTCGTAGCGCCGGCCGGGTCGCCCGCCCGTCGCGCGGCGTGGTAGCCGGCGACGGTGTCCGGCCGCTCGGCCCCGGTGCCGGGCGGGGCGCTTGTGGGGGACAACAGGGTGGTGAGGTGCTCGGCCAGCTTCCGGGGGGTGGGGTGGTCGAAGACCGCCGTTGTGGCCAGCCGGATGCCTGTCGCGATGTTGAGGCTGTTGCGGAGCTGGACGGACGCGAGGGAGTCGAACCCGGCGGCGCGGAAGCGGCCGTCCGGGTCCACGGCGTCCCTGCTGGTGTGTCCGAGCGCCGCGGCGGCGCGGTCGAGCACGAGATCGAGCAGCGCGATTCGTTGCTTCTCGGCGCTGAGTCCTGCCAGTTGGACGGCGGTGGAGGGTTCGGTGTCCGGTGTGGAGTGGATGGGCCGGTTTCGCGGCCGGACGAGTTCGCGCAGCAGGGGTGATGTGCTGCCCCGCGAGGAGTTGGCGAGACTGAGGGCGGTCGCGGCGAGGAGGGGTTCGTGGGATCGGGCCGCCGCGTCGTAGAGGGCCAGGCCGTCCTGGTCGGTGAGGGATCGCAGGCCCTGGCTCCGGATCCGGGCCCGGTCGGCGTGGTCCAGATGGCCGGTCATTCCGCTGTCCCGCTCCCAGTGGCCCCAGGCGAGTGAGATGCCCGGCAGGCCCTGGGCGCGGCGGTGGTACGCGAGGGCGTCCAGGAAGGTGTTGGCCGCGGCGTAGTTGGCCTGTCCGCCGGTGCCGAGCTGCCCGGCCATGGAGGAGTAGAGCACAAAGGCCGAGAGGTCCATGCCACGGGTGAGTTCGTGGAGATTGAGGGCGGCGTCGGCCTTCGCGCGCAGGACGCGGTCCACCTGTCCGGGGGTGAGGGACGTGAGGGTGGCGTCGTCGAGGACACCGGCGGTGTGGACGACGGAGGTCAGCGGGTGGGCGGAGGGCACGGTATCGAGGAGACGGCGCAGCGAGTCGTGGTCCGCGGTGTCGCAGGCGGCGATGGTGACCCGGGCGCCGAGTGCGGTCAGCTCGTCGCGCAGAGCGGCGGCTCCCGGTGCGTCGGGTCCTCGTCGGCTGGTCAGCAGCAGATGGCGGGTGCCGTGTTCGGTGACCAGATGGCGGGCGAGGAGGCCGCCCAGGGTCCCGGTGCCGCCGGTGATCAGCACGGTGCCGTCGGGGTCCGGGGTGCGGGGTGTGATCAGGACGTTCTTGCCGGTGTGCTTGGCCTGGCTCATGTGGTGGAACGCCTCGGGAGCGCGGCGGGCGTCCCACGCGACCACGGGGAGGGGGGTGACGACGTCCTGCCGGATCAGGTCGGACAGCTCGGTGAGCAGGGCGTGCCAGCGGCCGGTGTCCGCCGAGGACAGGTCGATGACCCGGTAGTCCACACCGGGGTGATCGTTGGCGACGGTCACGGGGTCGCGGAGGTCGGTCTTCCCCAGCTCGACGAAGTGTCCGCCGCGGGGCATCAGGCGCAGTGAGGCGTCGATGAACTCCTGTGCCAGGCAGTTCAGTACGACATCCACCCCGGCCCCTTCGGTCCGCCGGCGGAAGTCGCGCTCGAAGTCGAGGGTGCGGGAGGACGCGAGGTGGGTGTCGGCGATCCCCATGGCCCGCAGGGCGTCCCATTTGGCGGGGCTCGCGGTGGCGTAGACCTCGGCGCCCAGATGGCGGGCGAGCCGGACGGCGGCCATGCCGACGCCGCCGGCCGCGGCGTGGATCAGGACCTTGGCGTCCTTCTTGAGGCCGATGACACGGACGAGGGCGTCATAGGCGGTGAGGTATGCCACCGGAACGGTGGCCGCCTGGGGGAAGGACCAGCCGTCCGGGACGGGCAGCAGGCGCCGTTGGTCGGTGATCGCTTCGGTGGCGAACACGGTGTAGCCGGGCAGCTGCCCCATGACCCGGTCGCCGGGGGCGAGGCCGGTGACGCCCGGCCCGATCCCGGTCACCACACCCGCCGCCTCGGCGAAATGAGCATTGCGGTCCAGGACCATTCCGATGGCCATGAGGACAAAACGGAAGTTGAGGCCGGCCGCGCGTACGGAGACCCGGACCTCCCCTTCGCCGAGCGGACGGTCCGCCTCGGGCACGGGGACCAGCCGCATGCCGTCGAAGGTGTTCGTGGTGCCGAACTCCAGTTCCCAGGGGGCCCGGAGGTCCGGTGGTGTCAGCGCGGCCGTTGGGGCGGCCGGGGTGAGCCGGGGCGTGCGCAGGGTGCCGTCGCGCAGCGCGAACTGGGGTTCGCCGGTGGCCAGTGCGGCGGGCAGGGCCCGGAACGAGGTTTCCTGGCCGTCGAGGTCGGCGATGGTGAACCGGCCGGGGTGCTCGTTCTGGGCGGAACGCAGCAGCCCCCAGAGCGCGGCCTGCCCGGGGGAGCGCAGCTCCTCGCCCGCCTCGGTGGTCACCGCGCGGTGGGTGACCACCAGCAGACGGGTGTCGGTGTTCCGGTCGTCGGCCAGCCACCCCTGGAGCTGTTCGACGGTCTCCCGGACGAGAGCGCGCACTCCGGACCCGGTGACGTCGTCGCCGTTCTGGAGCGGAGGGAGCAGGACGGCGGTCTCCGGGGACGGCGCCCCGGCCGCGGCGGCTTGCCGGAGGGCCGGGAGATCCGGATGGCACAGGCCATCGGGTACGAGACCGGCCGTCACCGCGCGCAGCGCCGTAACGGAGCCCGCCCAGACCCAGTCGGTGCCGTCCGCGCCGCCACCGGCCGGGCCGAGCGGCTTCGGGGGCCAGACGACACGGTGCAGAGCCGTCTCGGCGACGGCCGACGACCGCAGGGCGTTCCCGCTGACGGGGCGCAGGACCAAAGACCGGGCCTCGGCCACCGGCGCGCCTGAGGTGTCGCTGACCGTGACGCCGACGGTGCCGTCCGGTTCGCGTACGAGACGGGCCCGCAGGCTGGTGGCTCCCGCGGTGTGGAGCCGGACGTCGTGCCAGGAGAAGGGCAGCATCAGCCCGTCCGTACCGCTGCCGGACTCCGCGAGCAGCGCATGCAGTACGGCGTCCAGCAGGGCTGGATGCAGGGCGAAACGGGCGGCGTCGGCGTGGTGTTCACGGTCGAGTTCCGCGTCGGCCAGGATCGTGTCGCCGTCGCGCCGTACGGCCGTCAGATTGCGGAAGGCCGGACCGTACTCGTAGCCGGTGTCCGCCAGCCGTGGATACAGGCCGTCGATGCCGACGGGGAGCGCCCCGGACGACGGCCGGGACCGGCCGGTGGGCGCGGCAGGAGTCGTGGGGGACCCGGCGGACAGCACCCCGGAGGCATGACGGGTCCAGGGAGTGCCGTCGGCGGCGTTCTCGGCGCGCGAGTGGATGCGCAGGGTGTACGTACCGTCGGAAGAGGGTGCGGCGGCGATCTGGATGCGGACGGCGTCGTCCCCGGGCAGGACGAGCGGCTGTTCGAGGACGAGTTCGCCGACGCGGTCGCGGCCCAGCAGGGCAGCGGTGTGCAGGGCCAGATCCAGGAAGGCGGTACCGGGCAGCAGTACCGTCCCGCGTACGGCGTGGTCGGCCAGCCAGGGGTGGGTGTGCCGGGACAGCCGTCCGGTCAGCAGCAGCTGCCCCGAATCGGCGAGGAAGGTCTGTGCGCCGAGCAGCGGATGGCCGGAGGCGTCCTGGCCGCTGCTGGCGGCCCCGGAGCGCCTGCCCGAGGTTTCGTCCAGCCAGAACCGCTCGTGCTGGAAGGCGTACGTCGGCAGATCCACCGGCCGCGCGCCGGTCCCGGCGAACACCGTCGCCCAATCGGCCGGGACTCCGTGGACATGGGCCTCGGCGAGCGCCCGGTGGAAGCGGTCCATGCCGCCGTCGTCGCGTCGCAGCGTCGACAGTACGGCGGCCGGTGCGCCCGCGGCCTCGGCGATCTCCTGCATGCCCATGGCGAGTACCGGATGCGGACTGATCTCGACGAGGGCGGTGTGCTCGTCGCGCAGGAGGGACTCCAGGGCGGGCGCGAACCGGACCGGCCGGCGCAGATTGCGGAACCAGTAGGAGGCGTCCAGCTCGCCGGTGCCGATGATGCCTCCGGTGACGGTGGAGCAGAACGGGAGCGTGCCCTGCCGGGGCCGGATATCCGAGAGTTCGGCCGAGAGCCGCTCCCGGAGGCGTTCGACGTGCGGGGAGTGCGAGGCGTAGTCGACGGCGATCCGCCGGGCCCACACCCCGCGCTCGTCGCACAGGGACAGCAGCTCCGCGAGTGCCTGCGCGCCGCCGGACACGACCGTACTGCCGGGACTGTTGTGAGCCGCGACGGACAGCCGTCCCTCCCAGCGTCCGGCCAGCTCCCCGGCTTCCTCGGCGCCCAGCGCCAGGGTCGCCATACCGCCGGTGCCGGAGAGTTCGAGGAGCGCCCTGCCGCGCAGCGCGACCACCTTCGCCGCGTCCTCCAGGCTCAGGGCACCGGCGACGCAGGCAGCGGCGATCTCGCCCTGGCTGTGGCCGATGACGGCGTCGGGCTCGACTCCGTGGGCCCGCCACAGCGCGGCGAGCGACACCATGACGGCGAACAGCACCGGCTGCACCACATCCACCCGGTCGAGACCGGGGGCGTCCGGCGTGCCGCGCAGGACGTCCGTCAGCGACCACTCCACATGCGGGGAGAGTGCCCGCTCGCATGCCGCCATCCGCTCCGCGAAGACCGGTGACGACGCCAGCAGGTCGACCGCCATACCCGGCCACTGGGAGCCCTGGCCGGGAAAGACGAAGACCGTGCGTGCCGGGGCGTGCGCCGTGCCCCGTACGACATCGGGTGATTCGTCGCCGTCGGCCAGCCGTCGCAGCGCTGCGGTCAGCCGTTCGCGATCGGTGCCGAACACCGCCGCGCGGTGCTCGAACCGTGTCCGGGTGGCGGCAAGTGACCAGCCCACGTCGACGGGAGTGAGGGTCTTGTGCTCCCACAGATGGGTCAGCAGCCGCTGTCCCTGGGCCCGTAGTGCCCCGGCGGTCCTGGCCGACAGGATCCAGGGCCTCATGGATTCGGGTGCGGCCGGTTCTCCGGCGGGTGGCACCGGTTGCCGGGGTACCGCTGACGGCGGAGGCGGAGCCTCCTCCACGATCACATGGGCGTTGGTGCCGCTCACTCCGTAGGACAGCACCCCGGCCCGGCGCGGGCGCCCGTATCCGGGCCAGGGGATCGACTCGGTGAGCAGCCGCAGATGCCCGCTGTCCCAGTCCACTTCGGGGTTCGGTGTCCCGGCGTGCAGGGTCTGGGGCAGTGTGCGGTGCCGGATGGCCTGGATCACCTTGATCAGTCCGGCCGGACCGGCCGCGGCCAGGGTGTGCCCGATGTTGGACTTCACCGAGCCCACATGGACCGGCCGGTCCTTCGGCCGGTCCTGCCCGTACGTGGCGAGCAGCGCACCCGCCTCGACCGGGTCGCCCAGCCGGGTCCCCGTGCCATGGGCCTCCACGAGATCCACGTCCCCGGGCGTGAGCCGGCCGTCGGCCAGGGCGTCCCGGACGACGCGCTGCTGGGCGGCTCCGCTCGGGGCGGAGAGACCCTGGCTCGCGCCGTCCTGGTTCCAGGCCGTGCCCCGGATCACCGCCAGGACCGGGTGCCCGTTGCGGTGCGCGTCCGCGAGCCGTTCCAGGACCACCGTCGCGGCGCCCTCGGCCATGCCGAACCCCCGGGCCCCGCTGCCGAAGGCGCGGCTGCGGCCGTCGTCGGCCAGGACCCCCTGCCGGCTGAAGTCCACGAGCATCCCGGGTGTCGCATGGACCGACGCCCCACTGGCCAGGGCCAGCGGGCACTCGCCCGACCGGAGCGATCGGACGGCCAGATGCACGGCTGTCAGACCGGACGAGCACGAGGTGTCGACGACGGCCGCCGGGCCTTCGAGTCCCAGGACATAGGAGAGGCGCCCGGCGGCGATACCGGTCGAACCGATCAGCAGATGCCCCTCGGACGCGGATCCCTCGTGCATCCGCGGGCCGTAGTCGGTGTGGAACGCGCCCACGAACGATCCCGCACCGGTGCCCCGCAGTGACCCCGGGACGATCCCGGCGCGCTCGCACGCCTCCCACGCGGTCTCCAGCAGCAGTCGCTGATGCGGGTGCATGGCCGCGGCCTCGCGCGGCCCGATGCCGAAGAACCGGGCGTCGAAGCCGGCCGGATCGTCGAGGAACCCGCCCTGCCGGATGGAGAAGGTGCCCCGGTTCCGCGGATCCGGGTCGTACAGCGAATCAAGGTCCCAGCCGCGGGAAGTGGGCAGCCCCCCGATCACCTCCCCGCCGGAGGCCACCAGCCGCCAGAGCCCCTCCGGAGTGGAGATACCACCGGCGAAGCGGCACGCCATCCCGATCACGGCGACCGGTTCATCCTGATACCGCGGCCGGGCCGATGCCTCCCGGGAACCGCCCTCGGGGGCGGTTCCGTCGTCGGGCGGGGCGGCTGTTGTGAAGGTGCTCATCACGATGTTCCTTCAGGCCACGCTGCCCGGGGCGCGCTTGGCCGTGGTCTGGGCCAGGAGAGGGGGAGTGCTGTTCGACCTGTGCACCGGCGGTGGCAGACGGATTCCGCCCGGCTCCGCGGACATGGGCGCCCGCCGCGCCGGTAGCACCCCGCTTGCGGGCGGGAGGCCGCACCGGCGTCTGCCGGGCTGATGCGAAGTATGGCGAAGAAGCCCGGATGAAAGAGGGGCACCGAATGATCCCGTTCGAGTGGATCCAAGGACGGGTGTACGACCTGACGTGCCGCCGTCCTACGGAACCCGGGGGAAGCGGGGCAGAGGCGTCCCGGTGCGGGCGAGGACGGGGCCTCAGCTCTCGTGGAGGTCGCGTACCACCTGTGCGAAGGCTCGAATGAGGTCGTTCTCCGCCTCGCCGCGCCAGACCAGTCCGAAATCGAGGGTGTCCATGTCGGGGATGGGCAGCCAGGCGATGTCCGGGCGTGCCCAGTAGCGGCTCACATGCGCGGGGAAAAGGTTGACGCCCTCGCCGGCACTGATGAGAGCGAAGATGTCGTCGACGTTCTCGACCGGCTGGGTGCGTTCGATCACGCGACCCCTCGGCGTGTGCGGCGGCGTATAGACGTCGCCCCAGTAACCGGGCACCGAAAGGCCCGCCGGGACCTGGAAGTCACCCAGCATCTCCAGGCTTCCCCTGGCACGCCCGGCCAGTTCGTGGTCGATCGCCACCGCGAGTATCCGGGATTCCGAGAAGAACTTCGGGCCGACCACCAGGTCGGGCTCCAGCACCGGTAGCCAGCAGACCAGGATGTCCACGTCCCCGCGGCGCAGCCCGGCGAAGGGCTCGGTGAAGGGTGCGTGCCGCAGCCTCAGACCCCACTGGGGGTGGCGGGAGCGGAAGGTGTCCCAGTAGCGGCGCAGTTCGTGGGCGTTGCCGGAGATCATGCCGACGCGCAGCACGTCGGTCTTGCCCCGGGCGGCCAGCCTGGCCCGCTCCAGGCTCTCCCGCAGGCCGCGGTGGACGGGCAACAGGTCGGCGCGCAGCTGTTCGCCGACCGGTGTCAGCCGTACGTTGCGGCTGTCGCGGTGGAACAGCTCCGCGCCGATGCTGCGCTCCTGCTGTTTGATGGCCTGGCTGACCCGTGCGGTCGACACGTACAGCCGCTGGGCGGTCCGCCCGAAGTGCAGTTCTTCGGCCAGCGTGAGAAATATTTCGATGTCCCGCAGTTCCATGTTCCTCACCCCGTTGGTCGGCTGCCGGGCCCGGGGGCCGGGTGGAGCGCGGGTCAGCCTGGCACGCACGCGTGCTGCGAGGCAAAGCGGAGGAGTGCTTCAGACGGTCGCCTTCGGCGGGAGAAAGGCAGCTCGGAGGGTCAGGCGAACAGTTCGGCGAGCGGTTCGGGTCCGATGGGGAAGGGCGCGGGGCGGTAGGCGGGCGGGCGGGTGCCCATCAGCTCGCGCACCAGGAAGTCCCAGCAGCGCTTGCGGACGTAGGAGATGCAGTCGATGAAGGTGTGCTCGGCGTCGGGCACGATGAGGAGCTCGAAGTCCTTGTCGGCCGCGATGAGCGCGTCCGCGAGCCGCAGTGTGTGGTCCGGGTGGACTTGGTCGTCCATGCCGCCGTGGATGAGCAGCAGCGGGCCTGTGAGCCGGTCCGCGAGGTCGATGTTCGAGAGGCGGGCCCGTGCCTCGGGGTTGTCCGCACCGTCGTACGCCTCCACGAAACCGAGGTCGAAGCAGGGGGTGCCGTGCGAACCGGAGAGGGCGGCACCGGCCTTGTACACCTCGGGGAAGTCGGCCATCGCCCGTACCGCGGCGTAGCCGCCGCCGGAGTGGCCGAGCACGCCGACCCGGTCCAGGTCCATCCACGGCCGGGTCCCGGCCAGCTCCCGTAGTGCCGCGACATGGTCGGCCGGGCCGCCCGCGCCGGCCGGGCGGCCGTGGGAGAAGTCGTGGAATGCCTTGCCGCGGCCCGGGGTTCCCCGGCCGTCGACGGCGACCACGACGAAGCCGAGCGCGGCGAGGGGTTCGGCGTCCAGGCCCGGACCGCCGGGGTCGAAGCCCGGGAGGACCTGGTTGAGCCGCGGGCCGGGGTGGAGGTTGTCCACCACCGGGTAGCGCCGGGCGGGGTCGAAGCCGTGCGGCCGGTACAGCACTCCGTAGAGGTCGGTGACCCCGTCGGCCGCCTTGACCCGGAAGCGCTCCGGCGCCGTCCAGCCGGTGGCCGCGAGCCGGCTGATGTCGGCGCGCTCCAGCTCGGCCAGCACGCGGCCGGTCCAGTCGCGGACCCGGGTCACCGGCGGGGTGTCCACGGTGGAGGCGGAGTCCACGAAGTAGCCCTGCCCGGGCGGCACGGTGGCGATGTGGTCCGCGTCGTCGTCCGTGACCTTCGCGAAGCCGGAGCCGTCGAGGCCGACGCGGCACACCGTGTGCCGGTAGGGGTCGTCCTGGACCAGGCCGGATGCGGTGAAGAAGACCTCCCGCGACGTCTCGTCGACACGCAGGATCTGCCGCACCGCCCAGGGTCCGGAGGTGACCTGCCCGAGCAGTTCGCCGGTGTGCGGGTCGTACCGGTACAGGTGGCCCCAGCCGTCCCGCTGCGAGTACCAGAGCACTTCGTCGGCCAGCACCCGCACGATCGGCGGCTCGTACGCCCACTGGTCGGGCTCCACGCGGGTGAGCCCGGTCTCGGTGACGACGGTGGCGACCTCGCCGGTGGCGGGGTCGAGCCGGTTCAGGGTGATCGTGCGCAGGTCGCGGGGCCGGTCGAGGTAGTACACGGCCGATCCGTCCGGAGCCCACCACGCCCACTCGGCCGCGATCGGCGACAGCAGCGGCATCAGCAGCGGCTCGGTCTGCGCGCGGACCACCGTGCCCTCGGTGACGTCCAGGACGACCAGTTCGGCCAACGGTATGTGCTCGTCCCCGGCGTGGGCGTACCGCCGGGTGTGCGGGAGGGGCGCCCTGCCGCCGGCGGGCCGGGCCCGGGCGAGGCGGGTCCGCCGTACGAAACGCTCGTCGGTCCGGTGGGCCAGTACCTTGGTCGAGTCGGGCGACCAGGCCACCGCCGGTGGTAGGTGCGGCAGCCCTGTCTTGGCGAGCAGGACGGTGCTGGTCGTGCGGTCCGGACCGGTGCCGTACTGGTGGTCGGGCGCCCCGTCGGTGGTCAGCGCCCACTCGCGTCCGTCGGACAGCGAGCGCGCCCACAGGTCGTGCCCCCGCCGGGACACCGCGAGCCTGCCGTCGGGCGACCGGACCTCCAGCGGGCTGCCCGGCGGGGTGAACTCGGCCCGCTCGCAGCCGTAGTGGTCGAGATCGCAGCGCCAGTACGCGCCGAGAGCGGCGAACTCCACGGCGTTCCCGTGGTGTTCGACGGACGTGAACGGCAGCGCGGCGGGGTCGACCGGCTGCCCGGATGCGGCCGCCAGCGACGCGGCGAGCCGGGCGTGGTCGAAGGCCGGTTCGCGGGTGCCCGCCGCCGGGTCGATCAGCACGAACCGCCGGCCGGGGCCGGCGCTCACGGCGTACCAGAACCGGGCTCCGCCGTCGATCCACTGCGGCCGGACCTTGTCGCCGACCACGAGTCGGCCGGGGCGGACGGGCCGGTGGAGGAGCTGTTCCGCGGTCAGGTAGTCCTGAGTGGTGCTCATGCTCATCGTCCTTCTTCGGTGTGGCTGCCGGGTGTCGCGTGGTGCCGCCGGGAGACCGGCCTTCGGCCGGGCGGCGCTCAGAGGCTGCGGGCGGTGATGTCGCCGTAGGAGGTGGTGGCGCGGATGGTGAGGGCGGGGTCGCCATCGGTGTTCCGGAGCGCGTTGCTGATCCGGCCGTGGGCGGTGCCCGCGTCCAGGGAGGCGGAGACTCCCGCGGCGGCGGTGACCGAGATCGGGCCCGCGGTGGTACGCAGTTCGACGGTGCCGCGTACGGCCTCCTCGACGGTGATCCCGCCCTGCCGGGTCTCGATCTCGGCGGGGCCGCCCAGGCGGCCGACCCTGATGTTCCCGGAGAGGAGGCTCAGGCGGGCGCTCGCGGTCTCGTCGAACCGGAGGGAGCCCCGCGAGCCCTCCACGATCACGTCACCGAGCCGCCCCACGCTCCGGACCGCCGCGGCGGCGGTCCTCGCCTCGACGCGGGAACCGGCGGGCAGCCCGACCGTCACCCGCACGGCTCCCGAGCTGCCCGGAACACGGCTCTCCGCCGACTCGGCCGCGACCTTCAGTACGTTGTCGCGGTACTCCGCCACGATCCGCTCGGCCGCCGTGACGTCCGGGCCCTTCGAGGCGTCCGCGGGCCGGATCTCGACGGTGGTATCGGCCCCGTCGATGGCGAACAGCCGGATGTCGCCCGCCGGGATTTCGAGGACGACGGAGACCGGAGTGGGGGTGTCGAATTTCTGCATTGTTCTGCCCTTCGGCTTGTTGTTTCTCATGTTGAAAATGGACAAGGCTCAAAGCGGCTTGTCGTAGCCATGGAGTCCGAGGTTCGACGCAACGAACGACACGGCACTCGTCGCGGCGCGGCCCGGCCGCGTACCGGAGGTCAGAATCCGGCGGGGGGAGTCCACTCCACGAGCTGGACCACGAAACCGTCGGGGCCGGTCAGCTCCAACTGCCACGCACCCCACGGCTCACGGTGCAGCGGGACGGTGATGTTGGCGCCCTCCCCGCGCAACCGCTCGTCCTCGGCGACGATGCCGGTGACCGCGAACGAGACGAGCGCCCCGGCAGAGCGGCCGGGAGGCAGTTCGAGGTCCCGCTGCCGTAACAGGACGTCCGGAGCCCGGTCGTCGCGGGCGAGAGCCACGAAGTCCTCGCCCGTCAGCACTTCCCGGTATCCGAGGTGGATGGTGAAGAAGCGGCTGGATGAGGACGGATCCACGACGTCCAGCACCACAGTGGACCCGGTGATATTCATCGCGGCCGACACCTCGCGACTCCGTGAAAGGACATGTTGATGCAGCTCCTTGCGCTGTTCTCTCGGGGACGGATAAAGAATCCCGCCGCCGCGCGGGAGGAACAAGGGCCGAGCCCGCAAAGGTCGTTAACCCCGAGGTTGACGATTCCGGCACCGCCGCGCCGCGACCCTTCACCCCCGGGCCCCTGCCCGGGCCGGTGCCTTCGCGCCACGACCGGCCTGCCCGTTCGCAGCGCCCGTCCGGGAGGGCTTCGGGCGCGAGCACGTGGGCACTCAGGGCTTGAGGAGTTGATCGAACTCCGTCACCCGCGTGCCGTGGCGCGTTCTCGTGTTCTCCATGACGGCTGCCTTGAGGACATCGGTGTGTACGTCGGCGACGGTGCGGGGAGAGGTGGCCCCGGGCGTGTGCTCGTAGTTCCAGACGACGACGTCGAGGAAGACCGGTGCTGTGAACCGCCATCCCTGTAACAGGATCACTTGGGAGATCGCCGGATAGGGCGTGTAAACCGGATTGCCGAGCCAGCTGAGGAGCACGGGCCGCGAGACGCTGAAGTCGACACCGGCTCTGCCCAGTGCCCGCAGGACGGCGGGAGCGAGAAGCGGCGCGTTGCGGTCCGGGTCCAGCCCGATGAGCTCGCCCCACAGCCGCACCGCGTCCACGACGGTCGCCCGCGCTTCACGTGCGCTCCCCTCCTGGTCGAATGCCTCGGCCGCGGCGAAGAGTTCCCGCGCGAGTTCGACCGACGGCGCCTGCGGGCCGTCATTCTCGTCCCGCTCGCCCTCGTCCCGGCGGAGGACGGGCGCCGACCCCGTCGCCGCGGGCAGGACCATCGCGACCAGGGCGGCGAGCGCGGCGCGTCGGTGGGGCGTCCTCACCCGCTGCCGGCTCGACGGCGTCCCGACGCCCGCCGAAACCGGATCGGCCCAGCGGTGGGCCACCGCGGGAGGCGAGGCCGCGGCCCGTGATCGGAGCGGTTCCGGCCTGACGGTACGCAGCGCTGCGCCGGCCTCTTCCGGCGGGGGCGGATCCCCCCTCAGGACGGTCTGGTACACAGTCCGGAGCGCCTCACCGGGGTCGGCGCCCAGCTCCTCGGCCAGCCGTCGCCGGACGGTGCCGTAGCGGTCCAGGGCCTCCGCACCCCGCCCGGCCGCGTGCAGCGCCTGGATCAGTACGCATTCCAGGGGCTCGGCCAACGGATACTCGGCGGTGAGATCGGGCACCGCGGAGATCACCGCGGTGGGGCGGCCGAGCCGGAACTCCGCCTCCGCCCACCACACCGCCGCATCCAACCGCCGTCCATGGCAGCTCGCTCGGACTTGCGCGGCCCATGCGCCCGGGAGACCGGCCAGCGGCTCGCCCCGCCACAGGCGCAGGGCTTCGGCGAGCGCCGCGGCCCGGGCCTCCTCGTCACGCTGGCGGTCAGTACCCTGCTCGACCAGTCGACGAAACCGGTGAAGATCCACCAGCTCGGGGTCGACCTCCAGCACATAGCCGGCGTGCCGGCGCTCTATCCGCGCCGCCGTCCCGCCCCCGGGGGCGGCTGCCTGTCTCAGCAGCCCCCGGATCCTGCTCAGATGCGCGTACAGCACCGGCCGGGCATTGGCGGGCGGGTCATGGCCCCAGACCCGGTCGATGAGTGCCTCTATCGCGATCGGTCTTCGGACGTCGACGACCAGCGCGGCCAGCACCACCTGCTGCCGCGGCGTCCCCACGTCGAGCGGCCGTCCCGCCGACCGCACCTCGATCTCGCCCAACAGCCGAAAGTCCACACGTTCCCCCCGTCTGATCAACAGCGCACGCGGAACGTCCCCCACTGCCCATGCTGGCTGGCCCGCAAGGTGGCCGCAAGGTCGGCGCACAGGCCGCGACGCCAGGGTGGGGACGGGTACGGGCCGACCGGCTCGGCCCATGCGGCCACCATGGCGCTCTGCCGCCGGGCCACCGCGGACAGCGTGCGACGGGAGAACGCTCCGGCGACACCTGGGGACGAGATCGCTCGCGCTCCGTCCCGCTCCGGCGAACCGGCGACGACGAACGCAGGGCACTCAAGACTCACGGAGGAGAACACCATGCGGATGTCCCTCGCCCTACTGCCCTACCGTCCCTGCAGGACCACGGCATCGGCCGAACCGCCGATGCCGGTCGGGCCCAGACGCTCTCGACTCACTCCGGCGGCCATGGCGGCGGCCCTGGTGTTCGCCGTCTTCGCAGCGCTCGCCCCTACGCCCGCTCAGGCGGCGGAACCCACCCGCTACGAGCTCGTGAACTCCCGGACCGGGCTGCGCGCCGACGTCATAGGGGCGTCGACCGCTCCGTACACCGGCGTCTTCCTGTGGCCGGACAATGCCAGCGGCTCCCAGGAGTACGAGCTGCTCGACAGCGGAAGCGGGTACTTCCGGCTCAAGGCCCGGCACTCCGGGCAGTGCCTCATGCTCGACTGGCGTTCGGGGTACTACGAGAACGGCACGCACGTCATCCAGTACCCGTACTGCAACACCGGCTACGCGCCGGCGGAGTGGACCATCTCCTGGGTGGGGGGAAGCTGCCCGTCGGGACAGTGCTTCCCCTCGACCATGCTCCTGAAGAACCGGGCCACCGGCAGATGCCTGGACGCGGCGGCTCCGTCGGGCAGGCCCGGCCAGCAAGCCCCTCTGCAGCAGTGGGACTGCATTGCCAGGGACGACCAGTGGAACACGGCGAACCAGAGCTGGACCCTGCGACAGCTCAACAATTTCACCCCCATCCCCTGAACAGCACGCGGCGCCGGTGGTGCCCCCACCCCGCGCCGTTCGCCGCCCTGACGTGAAACAGCCCTCCACGGCCCTCGCGACGGCCGTGGAGGGCCCCGCGTCGTGGACCCGCTGCGGGCGGGAGCCGGTGTCCGACCGGGCAGGTGCTGCGCGGGACGGGCCCTGACCCCGGATGTGGACACCGGAGAGACTACTGACAGCCCGGTCTGCCTGCCGTTTCGGTCCCGGGGTGCCGTCCGCCGCCGCGGCCACCGGCATCCCACATGCTCCAGCACCTCAGGCCTCCGAGGGCCGGGTCGGCGCACCCCGGTGTCCCACGTCCCTTGCCATGTGCCGCCCTGTCGGCCCTCGGCCCGGCCGCACATGCCGCATCGGTCCTGGCACGGCCCGCCTCCCCGCGTCCGACCCGGGCATGGCCTTGGTGGCGTACAACACGCCCCAGCAGGCGGGCGCGGCGTTCGGTACGGCACTACCGAGCTCGATCGCGACGACGGCGACTGTGTTGTTGCTCGACATCAGCGGAGTGGAGCCCCGCGGCCACAGTCCATGGTCGCGGGGTATCGCTGTGGACGAGGCGGGTTGCCGATGGACGGGACGCTGGTCGTGGTCTGTCCCGGCTGAGGGCCGCCCAGTTGTCACCCGCCGGGAAAACCTGACAGAAGCCGGACAGTAAGGGAGAAGACTGCCGAGGCCTGCCGTGACCGGGCCTACCGTGACCTCACCTCATCAGCGACTCGGAAGGTGCACGTGAGCCCGGAAAGCACGATCGCAGTCGATCTCACCCTCGTCGACGAGGGCAGCCGCCGGATCGATACAGCCCCGGACGGTGTCCGGATCGGAGCCGTATCCCTCGGGATGTGGCAGGAGGACGCCGTCAGCACCCCGGCGGACATGGACGACGACTGGGACACCTATCTGATCAGGATCAACTACGAACTGGCGCTGGAGCCGGGGCTTCCCCCGCTGACCTGGTTCGAGGTCGGGGTGGACTTCGCATCCGACACTCCTGATTCGGCCTTTGTCGTCGACGCCCTGCCTCATGCCGCGTCGTCGCCCCAAGTACCGACGTCGTACACGCTCAATCAGTACTTGGCGCTGGTCCCCACGGACTTCGCTTCCTCGGCCGTCGCCCATCTTCCCGGTACGACGGACGTCATCAACGTCTTCGGTATCGGTCGCGGCGCGATCCGGTGGCAGCACAGTTCTCCTTCGGGCGGAGTTCCGGAGGGCGCGCGCTCCGCCTGGGCCGTGCTGGTGGTGCCGAAGGGCCGTGTGAAGCAGCGGGTCGAGTTCTCGGTGCGCTATGCCGTCCATTCGGACAAGGCGGTGGACTACCGGCCGAACCAGCAGCCGGTCTCTTTCACCCTGACTCTCTCCGCACCCACGCAGCGCCGCGCCGCAGCGGAACCGCCGACTTCGGCCGGCCCCGCCGAGAGGCCACCGGGCAGCCCCCCGTACGTGTTCATCTCCTATGCGCACGACGACGAGAGGCGCAAGGCGAGCTCTCTGCGTTTCGGTGAACTGCTGCGCCGGTGCGGCATCGACGCGCACATGGACCAATGGGACTGTGACGAACGGGGGGACTGGAGTCTCTGGGCGATCCGGCACACTCGCGCAGCCGATTTCGTCATTGTCCTCGCGTCACCCATGTGCAAGGCGGTGGGCAACGGGGAGGTGGACCACAAGACCCACCGCGGCCTGCAGTCGGAGCTGGGCCAGCTACGGGAACTGCTGCACGCCGACAGCGAGACATGGGGGCCGAAGATCCTGCCGGTAGTCCTTCCCGGCGAACGGGTGGAGGATCTTCCTCTCTTCCTCCGGCCCTACACAATGGACCACTATCTCGTCGACGAATTCACTCGTGAGGGGATCGAGGACCTCCTGCCTGTGCTGACCCGACGGCCCCGGCGTCCCCGGCCGCCCCTCGGATCGAGGGCATGAGCGCCTCCGGGGTGCCGGGCACCGTCGAGTCCTGACCAGGGGGGGGCGAGGACCGATCAGCCTTCGTCGCCCTCGTCCTCCGAGGAGGCGCGGTACTCGGGGTGATCCTCGTCGATGACCATGGCCAGGTGCAGCGGCCCGGGCAGTGTCGTCCGGTCGTCCCAGGAGACGGATTGGTCGCAGAGCCTCGCAGTGAGCGCCACCAGTGATTCCGGCGACCACGTTCCGCTGCGGACGACGAGGATCTCGCGGGCCGTGTACGCGTGCCAGGGCACCCGCAGCTCCGACCTCAGTTCCGGTGGCAGTGTCCATCGCGTGTAGCGCGCTCCTCGGTCACCGCCCTTGGACTTGATCGTCACCGATCTTCCCGCGAGCAGCCAGGAGCTCGCCGTGCTCTCCATCAGCCGGTAGACCTTGCGGTCGGGAGCGGCAGGCTGGAGCGGGTCCTTCGGCATGTTGGCCTTCTCCCGGCGCGTGACCGGCCTGCCGATCTCCTTGATGTCGGTGCTCAGACGGACCACAGCCACGTTTCCTCCCCGCTCGTGGAGTCCGTCCCCCGGCAACGGTCCCGCGCCCAGCTTGCTGTCCTGCAACCCGGGCCACACGGTCCTGGTCGAGCGGGTGTCGGCGAAGATCACCACGGGGACGTCCGCTCGGTTCACGACGCACAGGGCCCGGAGCCTGTCCTCGACCTCCTTGCGTGTGCGTTCCGCCTTCTCCTGGGTCCGGCCGAGACGGGTCGTACCGATGGAGCCGGCGAAGAAGTCCGCGGTGCCCTCGGCGGCGCGGACCCACGCCCGGCGCCGGTCGCTGTACACCAGTACCCGCCACGGCTCCAGGGCGTCCGGGTCCACATACATGGCCACCATGATCAGAACGAGTGGCGAGCCGCTCCCGCCGGTCTGCTGCCTCCGCATGTGGATGCCGACGAGAAGGGCCTTGCGGTCGAGCGGATTGAGCAGCCGTTCGCCGGTCAGCGCAATCCGCAGCCGATCATCCAGCACGCCCGAGGACCGGAGCAGATCGCGCAGGGCCGCACGGGCGGCGTGCTTCTTCGTATCGGCGCTGCGGGGGCTCGCCTCGTCGGGCAGTTCCAGCGGATCGGTTGCGAGGAACTGGGTGGGTATGCCCAGGTGTCCCAGTAGCCGTCGCAGATGCGGTTTGGCATCGAGCGTGGGCCGCTCGGCGGCAGGGTGGTACTCGGTCTCCAACCAGGCGGCAACCAGATGTGCGGGTCCACTGGACAGCCGCAGCGAATCGAGATGGGCCGCGCGGTTCGCCGTCTGGTGGGCGAGTAGATCCGGGCAATGCCGGGCGACGACATCGAGTCGGTCGTTGATCGCCACCGGGGCGGACGAGTCCGGGTCCGGCGACACCGGACGGCCCGCCAGATCCCCGAGTTCGTCGAGCATGCGCTGCCTGGCCTCGGCCGTGCTGTAGACGCAGGCCAGCGTCACTCTGTCGTAGCCGCTGGGCCCCACCCCGGCGGCCGGCGGGCCGCCCGCCGGGTACCGCTTCACCGGGTTCAGCAGCTTGATGCGTCTGTCGGTCTCGTAGGTCAGAGGCACGAGCTCGGGCAGCATGCGCACAATGTGTTCGTGTAGCCGGAGCATGAACCTCGGCCCTGGCCCGCTGCCGAGGGCGTGGAACCGGCTGCCCGCCATGTGGGGCCGGATCAGGTCGGGAACAGCGTGGAGTTCGTCGGGAATCCTCAGTGGCTGTAGCTGGCAGGCTTCAAGGATCTTCGCGATGGCCGGGTTCAGATCACTGCGCCAGCGCTCGGTCTCCTTGTCCAGGCTGCGCAGCAGCGGGAGCCGAAGGACCGGCTTGTCCGCGTCGCCCCGATCGATCCAGACGTACTTGGCCCAGTGCCCCTGAGGGGAGACCCGGGACAGCTGGGCGTCGAAGCACACCACCGCGTCGTCCACGCCCGCACGGGTGATCAGCCGGGCGCTCACCCTGGCCATGCTGAACGCCGATCCGCTTCGGTTGACGATCAGGTCTCGTCGGTCCCACGCCAGTAGGGACCCGTCGGTGTCCATCCGCAAGGTCAGGGGCGAACGACTCTCGTCCACCAAGAGGGGGCCGTCGGCCAACTGTCGCGTGATCTGCCAGGCCGCCGTGCGGAACACCCAGTTCGGAGCGGTCGGGACCATCCCGGGCCGGAAGGTCATGAACTCGGTGAACGAACGCCCGGCCTCCGGCTCCGGCAGAAAGTCGGCCAGTCCCGCGGTGCCCCCTTTCTCACGGATATGTCTTTCCCACGCTCGTATTGCCACCCTCAATCGGTAGTCGAGGGCGTTGTCCGTGGTCAGGAGCAGCATGCGGCTGCCGGTCGTGCGTTCGTCTTCGGCGAGTTCTCCCTCGCCGAAGAGACGTACGGGCTGTCCCGTGGCGGCGACGAGGCCGGTGGCCAGGGCCGCGTACGGCTGGCGCCGACGTCCCTTCGTCCGGGGCAGGTCGTCCCACACGGCGGCGAACTCTTTGGTCAGGGGGTATGCGGTCACGGTGCCGAGCAGCGTGTCCAAGTCCTCCCTGGGGATGCGATAGGCGAGAGTGATCAGCACGAGGACGCTCCGGGGCTCTGGTTTTCGGCGTAAGTGAGGAACGCCTCCAGCGTCGTTCCGTAGTACGCGCGCATGTCATGGAGAACGCCGTCCCTGCGCCACTTCTCCCGGAGCTGGAGGATCAGCGTGGCGAAGTCGGTTCCGCCGTGCCGGTCGTGGAAGGCCCCGTCCACCAGGTGGAGGACGGCAGGTGTGCCACCTCGGCGCGCGCGGCCGATGAGCTGGACGGCTCCGTTGATGATCTCGGCGACCACCCCGAGCTTGACCTCCTCCGGCTGCGCCTGGAAGTAGGGAGGTCTGCGGACGATATCGTCCAGATATGTGCCGGCAGTTCTCCTGCGCTCGGCGAGCAGGGCCAGTGGATCGCTGGACGGGCCGCGGTGTTCGGCGAGCGCCTTGGCCTGGATGTGCGCGAGCAGTTCGGGGGGCTCGTCGATCAGCGGGATGGGCCGGACGATCAGCCATACGGAGCCAAGGGCGGACCGGTCGCCCTTGCCGATGATATTCACCCCTCGCTGCACTCGGGCCAGCGGGGCGATGAGAATGTCCGCTTCTTCCAACAACGGAAAGTCCTCCAGCCGGTCGGCGGGCAGCTCCCGCCACCGCCTGTTGCCCATGTCCGTAAGAGCACCGGGCTCACCCTCGCCGGGGCGGACCGCCAGGCAGATCCGTGACGCGTCGACACCTGCGGAGAACAGCCCCTCCGCCACCTGACGGGCCGCCAGATACGACGTGGTGGCGAGCAGGACGCGCGCCCGGTCCCGGTCGTCGGCCCGTAGCCGTTCGAGTTCCGTGCGGAGGTACGTACTCCACAGCGATCCGGCGATGCGGGTGATCGAGTCGTCCCGCGCGCTGCCCTCCAGGCCGGAGATCCGGCGCGGCCGTGTCTCCTCGTCCAGGATCGGGGCGGGGAGGATATGCACCATGCCGGGTGTGTCGTCAGCCACCCACCAGGCAGGCTTGGTGTGCACATGATGGTGCGGGGCGCCTGGGAAGTACGAGGTCGCGGAGAGGCTCAGGACGATTCTGCGGACCCCGGCGTGGGCGAGGGCGGTCGTGTCACCGAGCCCGACGACGTAGGAGTGCGGGTCACCGCCGAAAGCCGTGGTCATCAGCTGTGCCGGGTCGGCTCCCGTGTCGTCGAAGTACTCGGTGAAGGCGAAGACGAGCCTGCCGAGCGGCCCGGTCGGGGTGAGCTGCCACCGGCTGTAGCTGCCGAGGGCCTCCGCGATGTCCTGGGCGGACTCCACCCCCACATCGACGAGTTGCGCGTTGTTGGCCATGAGACTGTGCAGGGAGACACGGATGCGTTCGAGGATGACCCGGCGGAGGATCCGGTTGACCACGTGGGCACGGTCCTCCTCGGGAACAGCCCTGGTCAGGCGATCGAGGGCCGTGCGGGCCGTCGCCACCGCGAGTCCTCCAGCGCCGGGGGTGACCACCAGGGTGAGTTCGCGGCGGGCCTCGGCGAAGCCCTTCGGCGCGTCGGGGGCGATGCCGGGCCCGTCCGGGAACAATGATCGGAAGGTGTTCATCTGGCCGGCACTCACATCGTCGGGTTCGACTCCGAACAGTTTTCCGGCAAGCCAGTTGTCCCACCGCCTGGGCACCATCCAGAAGCGGCCGGGTCCCCGGGGACGACGGCGTCCGGGGCGGCTGGTGGTCCCGAGCCGCGCATAGGTCAGATGGCTGACGTACGTCTCGGACAGATAACGCAGATTGACGAAGGCATCCCGCACACTCGCGTCGGTCTCGTCGTGGAGCCGCCCGAATGCCTCGCCGAAGTCCCGGTCGAAGTTCCGCAGCGGAGTGTTGGTCCGCCCCGCCCGATCCAGTACCAGTCCCCGCCCCGCCCGGTCGATGGCGAACTGCTGGAAGAGGTCGATCTCGTCGATGACGACAATCTGGCAGCGGCGCAGCACCAGCTCCTCGACGGTCAGCCGGTCGCTCTCGCCGCCTCCGTCGTTCACCGGTGTCTGTAGCAGGCCGGTCAGCAGATTGGCGTGTGTGGTGATGATGATATCCGCAGCGCACGCATCCCGAACGGGTCGAGAACGGTCACAGGTCGTACGCCAGGGGCAGGCGACCCTCTTGTCCCTGCCGCGCGGACGCGGACTGCGCAGCTTGGCGCACGGTTCGCGGCCTGGCTGCCAGCGGTCTGCGGCACCACCCGAGTCGGCCACCGCGGCGAGTGCGCAGCCGTACCCGAAGCGCCGCCAGATCCAGTCGGCGTCGGGCCCCTGCGCCGACGTTCGCGCGGACGACGTCTCCGCCACCTTGATCAGTGCGCGCGGGGACACGAGCGGGACCACGGTCCTGTCCGTGTCCTCACCCAGCAGGTGCAACGCACGCTCCACCGCGTGGGTAACCCGGACAACATCCGCGTTGGTGGGCAGTACGAACGCCATGACAATGCCTTGGGTCGCGGCCCAGCAGGCGAAAGTCTCGACGAGGACCACCGATTTCCCGAAGCCGGTGTAGGCGAGGAGTTCGTTGAGGATGCCCGCGGTGAGCCGTAGCCCGGTTACGGGCGTCCCCTCCCGCGACCGGATCCGCTTGGCGAACTGGTCCACAGCTCTCTGCCGGAAGTCGGTGTCGCCGGTGTTGTCCAGGCCGTGGTCGATCCGCGCGGCGATGTCCCGCAGCTCGGGGAAGGGCACCCAGCGATCGAGCAGGGCGGGCGTGTCCATGAGAGTCGGTGCGGGGGTGGGCCGGGCCACATGGTGCGGCCGGATCTCGTAGCGGAAGTCGACGTACTTCTGACCGATGCCATCGGGTCCCGAAATCACCGTCGTGGTGGTGTGCGGTCCTGCCTCGGCCGAGGGCAGGCTGCGCTCGCGCCTTGTGTCGAGCACGTCGAGGTCGCGGAGGAAGCCGTCGACGAATGTGGGCAGGGGCATCCCGGGCTCTACCAGGATCCTCCCGTTGTCGTCTCCTGTGTAGTCGTCGGCCGCCCGGCAGCCGGGAATCTCCCCGTCGACCAGCAGGCGATCCAGAACCTTGCCCGCCACCTCGGCGTTGGCCAGTTGGTTAGGGCGGCGGCGGAGCAGCTTGGTGAACCGCCTCGCGTCACCGTCGGACAGGGTGGACCAGCCGGACCAGTCCGCGATGTGACCGTCGAGGACGAACAGGGCGTCCGCGCGTGTGGTCGTACGTCTGTGGCCCGTAGCGACATCAACGGGAAAGAAGCTCGCGGCCAGTCCGATCGCGGCCCCCATCAGCCTTGGGAGGGATCGCGTCCCAGGGGCATTGCTCACGTTGCCCGGCCCTTCTTGAGCGCATGCCGGACCTCGGCACGGAAGCGTGTCTCCGTCGTGACGGCGAGGGAGGGCAGTGCCGCCTTGACGACGTCCCATTGGTGCTCATGGGTCTGGGGCAGCAGGACACGTGCCCGCGGCGGCTTCGTTCGCAGGTCGGCGATCAGTCGGTGCACGGACCGGTACTCCTTCATATCGATCCGGAACTCGTCCGGGCCCGCGAGGACATGCAGGTCGTAGCTGTCGAGGTCGGGCCACATACGGACCTGAGCCCCTTGTTTCTCCAACGCGCGGCAAAGTCTCAACTCGCCGGCACCGGGAACCACGACGAACCGCCACACACCCGCGTCCAGACAGACGGCATCGTTCACCGGCCGGGCTTCGGGCCTGGCCACCCGTGGCCCCTCGTCGAGGGCGGTCAGGCCGGGACGGGAGCGGGGTGCCCTTCCCGGGACGATCCGGAAGACGGATGCGTGCGGCCGATAGCGGCAGCGCACGGTCCGCCCGGTCACCTCCAAGGGCCAGGCGCAGACGGGACACGCCCACCACCAGGCCGTGTCGGAGGTCGCGTGATATTGCTGATCGGCGGGGATCTCGGTGTACCCCCGGAACACCACACGGACCCCCGTCGTGCCGACGAGCTCGGCGAGTTCCTCGCGGCTTCCGGCCGGGTGGTCGATCAGGAACTTCCTGGACGTGACGTAGTCGTCCTGGCTCCGCGTCTCGATCAGGGAGGCGAACGCCTGCCGACGGATATGGTCCGCGTGCATCCGCGTCCAAGTGGGTAGCCAAGCCTCCGCTTCGATGGTGCCGGCCAGAGGGAGGGCGTATTCACAGACCAAGTCGTGCACGTCGGGCGTCAGCCGGTCGTGCGAGTCGAGCAGGACCGCGTCCGCGACCGCCGAGTCCTCGGTCTCACCCGATCCGGCGAACGCTGGCAGCTCACCGAGAGGGGAACGGAGGCAGTCGATCAGACCGCTGGGGGACACCGGACCGTGACCGAGGCCGTGCGCCTCCATGACGACGCCGGTCATCATGGCGACCTCGCGCATGGCCGTGGGAAAACGCCCCCGCACCGACCACGCGTATGCGGCCCGCAACGCCGCGGCGACCACGCGACGCCGACGCTCGCCCGCGTCGTCCCGTGGCCCTGTGATCCACTCGTTCACGTGGCGCTCCTCCCCGCCCGGTCCGGGCACCACCGGATGACGGGGCACGTCTCACAGTGTTTGCCCGGACTGGCCACGTACTCCTCGTCCGCATGCCACGGGGTGGCGTAGTCGGTGACTATCTGGCGCGCCTGCGAAAGCAGTTCACCGTCTTCATCGTCTTCGCCGTCGACTTCGGTCAGTACCGGCCCGCTGCCCGTCAACCGCTCCAGCTCCACACGGCAGCCGGTGGTCCTGCCCTCCGTCGTGCCGGGCACCGCGCCCTCGTGGGCCAGCAGCAGTGCCAGAGCGAGCTGGGGGTAAGTGACGAGCGGGTCGGTCTCGTCCAGGGAACGAGTGGTCTTGGTCTCCCGGAGGAACCAGGTGTCCATCCGCCGATAGAGAAGATCGGTCTTGGCGACGACGACCACGTCGGCCTCCGGGTCATGGACGACGAGCGACCGCTCCGGATACACCTGTGCGTCGCCGGGCAGTCCGTGCAGCGGACAGACGAGGGCGTGATCACCGACCATCTGTGTGCCGAGCCTCGCCTGGAAGCCGCTCACTTCCCAGCTGCCTGCCCGCCAGTGCTCCGGTGTGGCCGGCGCGTCGGTGGATGCGCAGGCACGGACCGGGCTACGACTGTGCAGTTCCTCGATCGCCGTATGCACGGCCTGCCCTCGTACGGTCGCCGCCGTGTTCTCGGCCGCATCGGCCCTGGGCAGAAACAGGCCCTGGAGGTACGCACGTGCCGGACAGGTCCGATAGGCCCGTGCCGTCGTCATGGACCAGGAACGGCGCCGCGTGGGCGGGGAGTCGACGCCGAGGAAGCCGGGACGGGACGGGACCGCGGGACAGATGTCGACAAGCTCGCACGTCCCGCAGTCCTGCCCCGGGTGGTAGCCGCCACCCTCCTTCACGGTGCGCACACGTTCATCCGCCGTGCGGACATAGAGCTGGTACGCCTCCGCCGGGGTGCCTTCGAACAGGACGTTGCGGGAAGCGTCGACACAGCCGATTTCGACGACTCGGATGTGGGCGGCAGGGGTGAATCTCCCCAGAGTGAGCTGCTGCTGAGGCTTCCACCGCGAACTGAGGACCGGTCTGGCGTCCGCCAGCACCGCGGCGGCAAGTGCGGTCGCCGCCCGTTCGCCGTCCGTCGGGTCTCCTGGGCCTCGATCGACGGACCTGATACGTGGAATGCGCAGTTCGCGGATTCCGTCGCCCTCGTAGCGCCGCCCGGTCACCGTCTCTTCGTGCACGACGGGGACATCGTCCTCAAGGTCGGTACGCTGCCGGGCCCACTGGCGCGACACCGGTGCCAGCGGTGCGCTCCCCGCCACTGCCGCCAGATATCCCCGTACTGCGTGCTCCGTCCACTGGACGAGGCCGGGGTGCGGTGGTCGGCGGTTCGGGTCGTGCCGCCATTTCGTCAGCGCTTCGTCCAGCGGGACCTGATCGAACTCGATCAGGTCGAGAACCGCGTACAAGGGACCCAGGGCGGAGGCCTTGGACGGGCGACGGGATACGGGTCCTTCGACCACCCGGGACATTCCTGGGCGGACCTTCATCGCAAGAAGCTGGGCACACTTGCCACTCTTTGCCCCGATATCGGACGGGTGAATGCGCACCAGATTCCCATTGCCTCCGACACCGTCCGGGGCTTCCCAATCAGCCATTCCTTCCCCCTTCTTGAAATGCGGAACGACACCCGAGCACTCCATTTCTCGGAGTGCACTGAAGGGTTGGCCGGCCATGTCATACTCTCCTCCCCTCAACAACAGAACCTCTGGAGTTCGGATGCCATTCCGCGGCTTGTTCATCGGAGTAGACAACTATCAGCATCCCGGATTGAAGGCACTGAGATTCGCCAAGCGGGACGCCATCGCACTGCACGCCCTGCTCTCGGACAACTACCGGGGGCCAACCAGCCTAGTTTTGGACAGCGAAGCAACCAAGGACAGATTGCTGACAGAAATGCGACAGCTCGGACGCGACAGCGCGCCGGACGACTTCGTCATGATCACCTTTTCCGGCCACGGTACGCCTACCGCCGAGCTGGCCACCCATGACGCGGACCCGGCAAGCCTGGCCGAAACAGCTCTGCGCCTGGAAGACTTCACGGAGCTGATCAACGCGATCCCGGCGAAGAGACTGCTGGTGGCCCTGGACTGCTGTTACTCGGGTTCGGCCCTGGCGAAAGTGCTGCCGGAGCCGCAGAGCGCCTACACGAGCCGCTCCATGGAGCCCTCACCCCGCGATGTCCTGCATAGGATCACCGGAAGCGGCCGGCTCATTTTTACGGCATCCGACAAGGACCAAGAAGCGCAGGAGAGCCGGGAGCTGCGCCATGGCCTCCTGAGCTACTACCTCATTCGCGCTCTCCTCGGCGACAAGGGTCTGACCAGTGACGGCAAGATCCCACTGACCAAGCTGACCGAATACCTGTTCACGAACATCAGTTCCCATAGGCTTGAGCTGAAGAATGAAGTCCAAGAGCCGCGCGTCGGTGGCTGGGCCGGGAAAATGGGCTTCCCCGTCCTGAAGCCGGGTCCGTGCTACCTCGCGATCGACGACTCATGGCAGCCCCCGCGCATCACCCGCGCCGTGTCGACTCTCGGCCAGTACGGGATCCACAAGGACGTGATCGACGCTTGGCGCCAGAAGTTCAACAAGCTGAACGAACTGCAGGTCGACGCGGTCAATGAGGCAGTGCTCCTGGACGGAAACAGCGTTCTGGTGAGCGCGCCCACGTCCGCAGGGAAGACGATGATCGGCGAGATCGCCGCGATGCGTGCCGTGGCCCAGGGCCGAAAGGCCGTCTTCCTGCTGCCCACCCGCGCCCTTGTCAACGACCAGTACGAGCGGTTCGTCGACCTGTACGGCGCCGCAGGAGTCAGGACGATCCGCGCTACAGGCGAGTTGCGGGACGAAATCTCCAAGCTCTTCAAGGGCTCCTACGAACTGGCGATTCTGACCTACGAGAAGTACATCGGCCTCCTCTCCGGACATCCCTATCTCCTGGACACTGTCGGAGTCCTGGTGGTGGACGAGATCCACGCGCTGGGGCTGCCCGAGCGCGGACCGCAGTTGGAGATGTTGTTCACCTGGATGAAGATGCGCAGGCGCAGCGCACATGTGCCCCAGATCGTCGGTCTGTCCGCCGTGCTCGGCGATGCCGACGGACTCGCGCAGTGGCTCGATGCCACGCTGGTCCGGCGTGAGGAGCGGGAGACGGTCCTGGTGGAAGGCGTCATCGGCACGGACGGACGACTTGTCCCTCGGTCGGATACCGGAGCCGATCGGCCGGAAGACGAAGAAGACCAGGCCGAACAGTTTCTACCGCACCCTGCTTCTTCTTTCGACCAGTTGCCGGTGGAGCTCACGGCACGACTGGTCGAGGAGGGCGATCAGGTCATTGTCTTCCGTGCCACCCGGCACGACGTCCGTACCACCGCACGGAGCCTCGCCCGACGTCTTGGCCTCCCACCCGCCGAGACCGTGATCAGCAGACTGCCCCAGGGGGACGACGGCCAAGTCAACGATCTGCTGCGGGAATGCCTGGCGAGAGGGGTCGCCTTCCATGTCTCCGACCTGAGTGACGAGGAACGACGCCTGCTGGAGCAGTCGTTCAAGCAACCCGGGAGCGAGCTACGGGTACTCGTCTCCACGACGACCCTCGCCCAGGGAGTCAATCTGCCGGCGGACTCCGTCGTGATCTGCGAGCTCGATCACCCCGGCGCGGGCGAACGCAAGTACTCCGTACCCGAGTACAAGAACATGGCGGGTCGCGCCGGACGCAAAGGACTCACCGAACGAGGTCGCTCCTTCGTCCTGGCCAACGGCCCCCTGGAGGCCCAGCGCATCCAACGGGATTACGTGCTTGCCGCGCCCGGCCCGATCCGGTCCGCGCTGCCCCATACAGCGGCAGATCTGCGATCGTCCGTGCTCTCCGCGTTCGCCGGACCGGTCGCGCACCTGGGGCGGTTGACCGAAGCCGGTATCGAGGAGTTCTTCGCCTGGACCTTCGCGGCCCACCAGCACCGGGCCGCCCCGTCGACGGAGCCCTTCCCGGGCCCGGGCCTGAGCGCTGCCGTAGCACAGTTGACCGAAAGTGGGTTCCTGGACAAGTCGAACTCCGGACTCGCTCTGACACCGCTGGGAGAGATCGTCATCCGGAGCGGTCTGGGTGTCGATTCGGTCGACGCCGTCGTCCAGGCGCTGCGAGCGGTACCCGACGACGGCATTAACCGGATGACACTCATCTGCGCGGCTCATCTCACCGCGGAATTGCACGATGTCCGCTTCGAGCAGCGGAGTCCCAAGGCGAACGCCGAGCGCAAGTCCTTCGAATCGGCGCTCAGGCGGCAGGGCGTCCATGAGGCGCTGGTCGCCCGAGTGCTGGGCGACCGGCAGCGGAACGGTGCCGGGCACGGCCGCGCCCGCAGTGCCCTCGCCTGTCTGATGTGGACGCAGGGCATGGCGCTGTCGCAGATCGAGAAGGCGATCACCTTGACGCTGCCCGTCACCGCGAGGGGCACCGGCCCGGTCCGCCAGGCGGCCCGGCGGACGGCCGACGTCATGGGAGCGGTCCTGGACATCACGGCGCATATACGTCAGATGGAGGATCTCGGCGATCTACCGGACCTGCTGCCGGCCCAGCTCGAACTGGGTATCCCCAAAGAATTCGTGCCGCTCGCCCGACACGCGGAACGTATTATTCCGCGCCCGGTGTATCTCAGCCTTCTCCGTGAAGGGTTCGAGACCGTCGATGCGATCGGCGGCGGAGACCATGCCCTTCTGCTGGCCGCGGTCGGCGGCGACGACCTCTTGCTGCGTACCCTGCTGGACGCGGCCGCCGCCGCCCGGGCCGAGGCCGACCGACCTGACCTCAGTGATCTGCTTCCGCCGCCGGTGGATTGATCACCGAACGGCTCGCACCTGCCTTGCCGGGTACAAGCGCAAGTGCAGGTCCGGCCGGACGGGTGTCAACTGCCAGCCGAGTCCGTACGAGCGGTTCGGTTTCAGATCGGTGAACGTGGCATGGGCCTCTCCCACCGCGTCGACATCTACCGCACTGCGGCGGAGCGAGGCATCTCCGGCCTCCAGCGGGAGTTCGTCCTCGAGACGCCATACCCGGTGCGGCGGTGGACATCCGTCGAAACGGACCGTGAGATCGAACCGCTCACACGGCATCCTGGGCGTGCACACGTAGTACGGTGCGAGTGCCTTCCCGCCAGGCGCCGAGGTGCGGAACGTCAGGGCATGACTGCGCCCCGCATCGAGCGCATGAGGAAGTCGTACCCGAAGTCCCAGCCTGGTGGCTGACAGCCAGGCAGACCCGGGCGACGTGCCGCCCCGGAGCACGGTGATCGAAATGCCTCCGGGGTCGGCCGCGGGCGTCTCCATGCCTGCTGTCGCGAAGGTGGATGAATGGGAAATGTCCATCAATCCGTCCTGGTGGCTTACAACGTGTCGTTCTTCGATGACCTCGGCTCCCTGGGAACCGAGGAGAACAAGTGTCTTGAGGCTTCTGAGATGCCAAGGTGTTTCGGGGCGCCGGGGTCGCAGGGAAACCACGGCCGCCATCGCCTCCTCGGCGAGGCGCTCGAACGCCTCATCGACCCGCCGACGCGCCGTGCGTGCGTCACGGTCGAGTTCCACGGCGATCCTTCGCAGCCTGCGCTCGAATCGCTCGGTACCCGAGCCATCGAGTGCGAGGGCGACCCTGCTGTAGAAGGACAGATCGAAGGGGAGGGCGCAGGTCCACTCCTGCAGACAGGATTTGATCTTCTCGCGCTGCCTGGCCGGATTGTCCTCGACGGTCACGCCCGCGATGTACCGCAGTGCGCTACCGGCACGCGCCAGAGCATGGGGGTCTTCCACGCCGAATCCTCTACGGAGATTCTTGAGTTCCGAAAGAACCTCCGCCGCACTGAACTCCATCTCGCACTCTTTCCGTTACCGCACCAGCTCCCTATTCCTTCGTCGACGTATCGGACCACGCCATACGTACCCGGGCTTCCCCCACCATGACGGTTGGCAGTGGGGAAAAGGCCGCATCAGCACGCGCCCATTGCTCGACCGCCGCGGCATGCCGTCCGGATGCGGCGTGAATGTTACCCAGCCCGGCCAGCGCCCGAGCCTTTTCATAGCAGCTCCCGAACTGCTCGGCCTGGCTGGCGGCCAGGTCGTAGTGGAAAGCAGCGGCCTCATGGTTGCCGGCCCTGAAGTGCGCCCATGCAATGCAATTGGTCGACATCGCCACGTCCAGCCAGAGATCCAGGGTACGAAACACTTCGCGAGCGTGCTTCGCATGGTGAACCGCATCCGCGTACAGATCGAGTTCCGACTCCGTCAGCGCGATACCGCGGAGTGTGATGGCTGCGTTTCTGTCGTTTCCCATGCGTCGATAGTGGCCCAGCGCCACGCGCAAGCCGCGCAATGCGTTCTCGGGCTCCCCCCGGTAGAGATCCGCCCATGCGAGGTTACACAGAGAGTCGACGATGCCACGCTCGTCGTTCAGCTCCCGGAAGATCTCCAGGGCCTCTTGATACTGCTCGACAGCAGCGGTCAGATCCCCTCGATCCACGTATCCGATTCCGAGGTTGCTGAGAGATATCGCCAACCCCCGCCGATGCCGTGACGCCCGGGCCGTGTCAACCGCGACCAGATGGGTCTCGATCCAGGGATCCCACAATTTGTTGAGATAGAAATACTCCCGCAGTGCAAATGCCAACTGCCAGCACCCACCGTGCAGCCCGCGCGCGGCGGCCAAATGGCACATCCCCACCAGGCCTGCCCACTCCGCGGCGATCCAGTCGAGCGCGGACTGACGGCCGGCGAACTTTTCATGGTCCGAGGGTTCCGCTGCCGAGTGCGGTACTCGATAGCGGTGCGGGGTGAGGAGCGCGTTGCTCTCCCCGATCCACAGCAACGCGTGATCGAGCAGTCGTTGCACGGAAGCGTCCTGGGCACGCTCGGAGACCCCGGGAAGAACGCTGCCGCGGGCGAATTCACGGACGAGATCGTGAAGAGTGATTCGATCGGCCGTGACATAGGTCACCAGATGAGCGTCGCTCAGTCGGTCCATGAGGCTTCGTGCCAGCAGCGGATCGATACCGGCGAGGGCGGCTACACTCCCGACGGACATATCCGGCCCTGGATACAGGGCCAACAGGGCGAAAAGACGCCGCTGCTCACCGGTGAGCGCACGACAGGACACCGTCAAGGCCGCTGCGACACTGCGCTCGCCGTCGTCGAGCACACTGAGCCGGGACTTCTCATCGGCGAGCAGGGACTCAAGGTCCGTGGGTGTCCAGGCCGAGTTACCCCGGAACCTGGCCGCCGCTATACGGATCGCCAGCGGCAGCCCACCGCAGTGCGCCACGATACGAGTGACGGTGTCATGGTCCGCGCGATCAGCGCGGGGACCACCGGCGGAGCGGAAGAGCGCGATTCCCTCTTCCTTCGCAAGCACATCCACCGACAGATAAATCGCATCGTCGAGGGCGTGAAGTCGATTCCGGCTGGTGATAATCACCCTGCATTTCTGTTCTGCCGGGAGTAACGGAATGACCTGCGCAGCGCTGCGAACGTTGTCGAAGAAGATCAGTATCCTTTTTTCCCGTACGGTGCTACGGTATAAATTTGCCCGGGCGTCAACCCCCGACGGAATGCGCTGGCCCGCTACTCCGAGCAGTCTGAGCAACGCATCGAGTGCGACGTGCGGTGTGATTTCCCTCCGGCCCGGGGTGTCTCCACCGAGGTTGAGAAACAGGCACCCGTCGGGAAATAACTCCACCACATTCCAGATTGCGCGCAACGCCAGGGCAGTCTTGCCCACTCCGGCCATGCCGCTGATCAGACACACATTTTCGCCGGTATCTTCATTGACGAACGAAGCGATATCATCCAGTTTCTTCGACCGTCCAATGAAGTGGCCTGTCACCGGTGGCAGGCCATTGAGCGGATGAGTAGTCGGTAAAGTCGACGCCTCATCCAGCTTGCTGGACGCCAACTCGGCCAACTCTCCACCGGCACCCAACTCCCTGTCGCATGCTTGAGCGAGAACAGGACTTCCAGTGGCCCTGCCCGTCTCCACCTTGCTCAGATAGCCTTTGCTGTAGTGGACACGCTGAGCCATTTCAGAGATCGACATCCGGGCTTCTCTGCGCCTGCGCCGGAGCTCGCTCCCGAAATTGATCGGATCATTCATCACGAATGGCTTAGCCTTTCTTTTTGAATTCATGGTATGCGTGTTTCGATTTCAAGTGGCGGAGCGGTCGCCGCAGCGATGAGTGTGCATGGAATCTTCCATCCCCACATGAAATAGATCGAATAGAAACGCGGAGGCATCTTCCTGGCCCCTGGCGCGAAAACAGTATCCCGGTATCCGGTCACCGGCGGAATGGGTTTCCTGTTTCCAGCTGTGACAGGAAACCATTAAGAGTGCGGTATTTGGCCCTCTTGCGGAAAATGCCACAAATCTCCCTGTCGGTCCCTGCCGCGGCATCGACCCGCCCACCATCGCCGCCAAGCCCCCGGAGTGGTTCGCCGTCGACCGGGCCCGGAGCACCCTGGACGAACTCCCCGCCGCCTGGCGCACCATGTGCCTGCTCGGCTTCTGCGCCGGGCTCCGCCGGGGTGAACTCGCCGGACTCCATCACCACCGCATCGACCGCCGCCGCTCCCGCCTCTTCGTCGTCGAGGTCAACACCAAGAGCGGAATCAAGGAGTACCCCAAGAGCCGACGGCCGGCTTCTCGACGACGGCAACTGGCGAACTCAGACCTGGTGGCCCGCAGTCGACAACACGCCCACTACTTCGACACCGACGGCGACCGGCACTCCGTACCGCACTACCCGCCCCACGCCATGCGCCACACCTGCGCCTCCTGGCTCGTCCAGCGAGGCGTCTTCCTCTGTGAAGTCCAGCACCTCCTCGGTCACGAAAGCTCCCAGGCCACCCGGCGCTACGCCCGCCTTCAGCTCGACGCCCACAAGATCATTCTCGGAGTCTGGGAGTGGCTTGAGACCCCGCTTACCCTCGTCGCGTAGTGCACGGAACGTGCACCGGCCCCTTCTTCCCGTCCAGGACGGGAAGAAGGGGCCGGTTCGTTGTCCGCTGACCGCCGCAGGGGAGGCGCAGGAGATGCCCGCGAGCGTCAGCATCAACGCTCAGTAACGGAAATCCGCTGGTCGGCACGGCGTCAGGCCATGATCAGCGAGCGTCATTTCAGCGTCGAGATATCGCCCGTAACGCCCGCAATGTGCATCACGCGCATCGGCACAACCCCAGCTCAGGCGTCCTTCTTCACCGGCTCCAGAATCGCCACGCACTCCACGTGGTGCGTCATCGGGAAGAGGTCGAAGGCGCGCAGGGTGCGCGGGCGGTAGCCGACCTCGTGGAAGTAGGCCAGGTCGCGGGCGAGGGCCGCGGGGTCGCAGGCGACGTAGGCGAGGCGGCGGGGGGAGAGGGAGGCCAGGTGGCGGACCGTCTGCTTGCCGGCGCCCGCGCGCGGGGGGTCGAGGACGATCAGGTCCGTCTCGGTGATGCCCGTACGGGGGAGGACCCGGTCGACGCGGCCGTGTTCGATACGGACGCGGGGGAGGTCGTCCAGGTTGTGGCGGGCGTCCTCGGCGGCGCGCTTGGAGGACTCGATGCCCAGGACCGCGCCCTTCTCGCCGACGCGTTCGGCGATCGCGCCCGCGAAGAGGCCGACGCCGCAGTAGAGGTCGAGGGCCGTCTCGCCCTTGCGGGGCATCAGGCCCTGCATGACCGCCTTCACCAGGGTGTCCGCCGCCTGCGGGTGGACCTGCCAGAAGCCGCCGTTGCCGACGCGGTAGGTGCGGCCGTCGGCACGTTCGCGGACGAAGGCGCGGCCGTGGACCCGGTGGACGGCGCCGTCGCGTTCGTCGACGCGGAGTACGGAGACCGGGCGGTCCAGCTCGACCAGGGGCAGCCGGGCGCCGGGGCGGGGTGTGAGGACGACCTGGCGGTCGTGGGAGCCGGTCGCCGCGATCGCCTCGACCGAGGCCATGCCCGGCCACTCGCGCTTCTCGATGCCCAGCTCGGTCACGGCGGGGGCGGCGATCATGCAGTGGTCGATCCGCTCGACCTCGTGGGAGCGGTGGCGGCGCAGGCCCGGGTGGCCCTCGGCGTCGACCGCGTACTGGACCCGGGTCCGCCAGGCGGGGACCTCGCCCGGGGGCAGCTTGTCGCCCTCCGCGGGCATCACGGTGCCGTCCCAGCCCGCCTCCTCGGGGGTCAGCCCCGCGAGGCGCTGGAGCTGCTCCGCGATCACCTCGCCCTTGAAGCGCCGCTGGGCACCCGGCTTCACATGCTGCCAGTCGCAGCCGCCGCACCGGCCGGGTCCCGAGAACGGGCAGGGGGCCTCGACCCGGTCCTTGGCCGCTTCCAGGATCCGTACCGCGTCGGCCCGCAGGAAACGCGAGTCCTCGTCACCGTCCGTGATCCTGGCGATCACCTTCTCGCCGGGCAGGGTGTGCCGGACGAAGAGCACCCGGCCCTCGTCGGTACGGGCGATGCAGTGGCCGCCGTGGGCTACGGGCCCGACCTCGACCTCGTACTCCTCACCCACCAAGGAGGCGGGGGAGGCGGACGGCGCGTCGGTCGCGTGCGGCATGGCGGATGGCTCCAAGGCGTTCACAAGGCGTTTACGGGGGTGACGGGAGGGGCAGCCCACCAGTCTACGCGGCCGGGGGCCGCCCTACTTCCGGGAGCTGTCCTCGACCGGGCCGCGCCGAACCGATCCGGGCGCGTTCCAGTTCTGCCGCTTACGGGCCCGCTCGCGCGCCGCCTCGGACGACACCAGCTGGTACGGCACCGAGGTCACCATCACCCCGGGCGTGAACAGCAGCCGTCCCTTCAGCCGCAGCGCGCTCTGGTTGTGCAGCAGATGCTCGTACCAGTGCCCCACCACGTACTCCGGGATGAACACGCTCACCACGTCCCGCGGGCTCTCCCGGCGCAGCCCCTTCACATACTCGATCACCGGGCGGGTGACCTCCCGGTACGGGGAGTCGAGGATCTTCAGCGGGACGTTGATGCCCCGCCGCTCCCACTCCTCCCGCAGTGCCTTCGTCTCCTGCGGATCGACGTTGATGCTCAGCGCCTCCAGCTTGTCCACCCGCATCAGCTTGGCGTACGCCAGGGCCCGCAGCGTCGGCCGGTGCACCTTCGACACCAGGACGACGGCGTGCACCCGCGACGGCCGGACGCTGTCGTCGCTCGGCTCCTCGGCCGCCGCGATCTCCGCGGCGACCCGGTCGTAGTGCCGCCGGATCGCGCTCATGACCGCGTAGAAGAACACCATGCCGAGCAGCGCCACCCACGCCCCGTGGGTGAACTTGGTCGCCAGCACCACCACCAGCACCAGGCCGGTGAAGAACGCCCCGAAGGCGTTGATCGCCCGGGAGCGGATCATCCGGCGGCGGCGCGCCGGGTTCTTCTCGGTCTTGAGGTGGCGGTTCCAGTGCCGGACCATGCCGGTCTGGCTGAGGGTGAAGGAGACGAACACCCCGACGATGTAGAGCTGGATCAGCTTGGTGGAGTCCGCCCCGTACACCCAGACCAGCAGCACCGCGGCGCCCGCCAGCATCACGATGCCGTTGGAGAACGCCAGCCGGTCGCCCCGGGTGTGCAGCTGGCGCGGCAGATAGCGGTCCTGCGCCAGTATCGAGCCGAGCAGCGGGAAACCGTTGTACGCGGTGTTGGCGGCGAGGAACAGCACCAGCGCCGTGGCCGCCGCCAGCAGCACGAAGAAGAACGTACCGTCCCCGAAGACGGCCGCCGCGACCTGCGAGATCACCGGATTCTGCACATAGTCGCCGCCGACCGGGACCCCGTTCTTCAGCAGTTCGTGGGCCGGGTCCTCGGCCATCCGCACATCCGACGCCATGGCCAGCCCGATGATGCCGCAGAACATCGTCACGGCCAGGACGCCCATCAGCGCCAGGGTGCTCGCCGCGTTCTTCGACTTCGGTCTGCGGAACGCGGGAACGCCATTGCTGATCGCCTCCACCCCGGTGAGCGCCGCACAACCGGAGGAGAACGCCCGCAGCAGCAGAAAGACCAGCGCGAATCCGGCGAGCCCGGCCTCCTCGGCCTTCAGCTCGAAGTCGGCGGTCGGCGCCTTCATCGTCTCGTCGAGTACCAGACCGCGGTACGCGCCCCAGGCGATCATCAGGAACACGCCGGCGACGAAGACGTACGTCGGGATGGCGAAGAGCTTCCCGGATTCCCGGACCCCGCGCAGATTCATCACGGTCAGCAGGATGATGATCAAGGTCGCGAAGAGCACCTTGTGCTCCACGACGAACGGGATCGCCGAGCCCAGGTTCTCCACCCCTGAGGAGATCGAGACGGCGACCGTGAGGACGTAGTCCACCAGCAGCGCGCTGGCGACGGTCAGTCCGGCGCGGGGGCCGAGATTGGTGTTCGCGACCTCGTAGTCGCCGCCTCCGCTCGGGTAGGCGTGCACGTTCTGGCGGTACGAGGCGACCACCGTGAACATCAGCACGACGACCGCCAGGGCGATCCACGGGCTGAAGCTGTACGCCGACACGCCCGCGATCGAGAGGACGAGCAGCACCTCGCCCGGCGCGTACGCCACCGACGACAAGGGGTCGGAGGCGAAGACGGGCAGGGCGATGCGCTTGGGAAGGAGCGTCTCGCCCAGCCGGTCGCTGCGGAGGGCCCTGCCGATGAGGATGCGTTTGGGCAGGTCGGTCAGTTTGGACACGGAGAGGATCGTAAGCGTTCGATTCGATGCGGCCCACCCGCCGCCCGGGGAGCGGGACGGAACGGTGGGGGAATGGGCGCTATCGGGGTCCGAAACCCCGCCGTTCGGCGTCCCGAGACGGGCGGAATCCCCCGCTCCAGTAGTGCCGGTGTCCCTGATGGGGCCGCGGCTGTGTAGCTTTGGCCGCGGTCTGAGACCCTTTAATCCCGGGGACCTTTAAGTCTCGGCAAAAACTCGAAGGACGCTCCGGGTAAATGTGCGAGAAAGCACATAAAGTTCAAAATTCGAGCAAAGAATAGGGACGGGCGGAAGGACGGTCGTGCACATCGTCATCATGGGTTGCGGGCGAGTGGGAGCCGCTCTCGCGCAGACCCTGGAGCAGCAGGGGCACACGGTCGCGGTGATCGACCGTGATCCCACGGCCTTCCGCCGCCTGGGCTCCGGTTTCGGGGGCCGCCGGGTCACCGGTGTCGGCTTCGACCAGGACACCCTGCGCGAGGCGGGCATCGAGGAGGCCGGGGCCTTCGCCGCGGTCAGCAGCGGTGACAACTCCAACATCATCGCGGCTCGGGTCGCCCGTGAGATGTTCGGCATCGAGAACGTCGCGGCCCGGATCTACGACCCCCGCCGCGCCGAGGTCTACCAGCGCCTGGGCATCCCCACGGTCGCCACCGTCCGCTGGACGGCAGACCAGATGCTCCGGCGGCTGCTGCCGTCCGGCGCCGAGCCGCTGTGGCGCGACCCCAGCGGCGGCGTCCAGCTCGCCGAGGTCCACACCTCGCCCGCCTGGATCGGCCACAAGATCAGCCGGCTCCAGGAGGAGACCGGGGTACGGGTCGCCTTCCTCACCCGGCTGGGAGAGGCCGTGCTGCCCACGTCGCAGACCGTGCTGCAGGAGGGCGACCTCGTCCACGTGATGATGCGTACCGATGAGATCGAGAAGGTCGAGGCGGCCTTCGCGGAAGGCCCCGACGAGGAGGTCGGTCACTGATGCGTGTCGCCATCGCCGGTGCCGGCGCGGTGGGCCGTTCCATCGCGGGTGAGCTGCTGGAGAACGGGCACGAGGTGCTCCTCGTCGACAAGGCGCCCACCGCGATCTCGGTGGAGCGGGTGCCGCGGGCGGAGTGGCTGCTCGCCGACGCCTGCGAGATCACGTCCCTCGACGAGGCCGCGCTCCAGCGCTGCAATGTGGTCATCGCCGCGACCGGCGACGACAAGGTGAATCTCGTGGTGTCCCTGCTGGCGAAGACGGAGTACGCGGTTCCGCGGGTCGTCGCCCGGGTGAACAACCCCAAGAACGAGTGGCTCTTCAACGAGTCCTGGGGCGTCGACGTCGCCGTCTCCACCCCGCGTCTGATGTCCGCCCTCGTGGAGGAGGCCGTCAGCGTCGGCGACCTGGTCCGGCTGCTGCGCTTCAGCCACGGCGACGCCAACCTGGTCGAGCTGACCCTGCCGCCGGAGTCCCCGATCGCGGGCACCCAGGTCGGCGATGTCGCCTGGCCCGTGGACACCACCCTGGTCACGATCATCCGGGGATCGCGGGTCCTGACCCCGAGCCCCGAGGAGACGCTGGAGGCGGGCGACGAACTCCTCTTCGTCGCCGCGCCCGCGCGCGAGGAGCAGCTGGAAGACCTGCTGTCGCCGCGCAACGAGGCGTCGTAGCCGGGCGAGGGACGCGGCCGGGCGGCGAGGCGTAGCCGGGGCCGTCGTACGGCCACACCCCGATGTGGTCCCGCTCCAGCTCCAGCATCACGCGGTCGCGCATCCCCAGGGCCGCCGTGTACTCCGCCGGGAGCTGGAGCCGCCCGGCCCGGTCGAGCATCGCGTACTCCCGCGCCACCAGCGACTCCTGGCCGGTCGCCGAGTCCACCTCCGTACGGCGGAGGATCTCCGTGGAGGTGCGCCCGTCCCGGATCGCGACCGTACGGCGGACCTCCGACGCCACGGTCTGGTCATGGGTGACGATCACGATCGTCGTCCCCAGCTCCTCGTTCGCCCGCCGGAACGCCGCGAAGATCTGTTCCGCCGTCTGCGAGTCCAGCTCGCCGGTGGGCTCGTCCGCAAGCAGGACGGACGGCTCGTTCGCCAGCGCCACGGCGATGGCCACCCGCTGCTGCTGACCGCCCGACATCTGGTGCGGACGGCGGTCGCGGCACTCCGCCACCCCCATCAGCCCGAGCAGCAGCTCCACCCGGGCCGCCTTCGCCGCCCGCCCCCGGGGGCGCGATTCGCCGCCCCCGCCGCGACCGCGCAACTGGAGCGGCAGCGCCACGTTCTGCGCCGCCGTCAGATACGGCAGCAGATTCCGCGCCGTCTGCTGCCAGACGAAGCCCACCACGTCCCGGCGGTAACGCAGCCGCTCCTTCGCGCCCATCGCGAGCAGATCGAAGCCCCCCACCGCCGCCGCGCCCGCCGTCGGCACGTCGAGTCCGGCGAGAATGTTCATCAACGTGGACTTGCCGCTGCCGGACGCGCCCACCAGCGCCATCAGCTCGCCCTCCCGGACGAGGAGATCGAGCCCCTGCAGCGCCTGTACCTCGACACCGTCCGTGGAGAAGATCCGCACCAGGCGGTCGCAGGTGATCAGCGCGTCGTGCCCGTACCGGGGCCCGTCACGGCGGGTCGCGACCCGCTTCTGCAACTCCTCCAGCGTCGCCCCCGGGGGCGCGGCCGGCTCCGGCGTCGCTCCCGCGGGCGCGGCCGCGTCCGGTGCCGTGGTCGTCGGATCCGTCATCGTGTGTCTCCCACCCTCAGTTCGGTCGTCGAGGAGCGCCGGGTGGTCACCCATGCCTGGGCCGCCGCCACGCCCGCCGCGAGCAGCACGACACCCGCGCCCGGCAGCAGCAGGCTCCACAGGTCCGTGGTCAGCTCGACCGGCACCCTGGACACGGCCGTCCCGCCCGATGCCTGCGCCAGGCGGGCCAGATCGATCCCGGGGGAGAGGACGAGGATCACGATCCACCCCACCAGGACGCCCCCGGTGCCCGCCAGCAGCGACCCCGGCAGATTCTCCAGCACCAGCAGCCGCCGCCCCTGACTCCGGGTCAGTCCCATGGTGCGCAGCCTGGCCAGCAGCGCCACCCGCTCCGGGGCGGCCCTGACCAGCGCCAGCAGCAGGGCGAGGGCCGCGTATCCGGCCGCCGCGAGCGCCGCGACCGTGTACACCCGCTCGGCGCCCGTCTGGACCGGCGACTCGGCGAAAGCGTCGCGTTCCACCGACCGCAGCGCCACCCGGGCCCCGTCCGCCCCGCCCGTGTCGCGTACCGCGGCCCGCAGCTTCTCCCCGGCGACCGACGCGCCGCCGATCAGCAGGGTCGTGGGAGCCCTCGGGCCGGTCAGCGCCGCCGCGTCCACCAGGACGAAGTCGCCGTCGGAGAGCGCGGGGGTCCGCTCGCGCACGGCCGCCACCTCGACGGTCAGCGGCGCGCTGAGCGACCCGATCGTCCGGGCACCGTCACCGAGCCGCTCCGCCACGCGCGGCGAGACGATCGCGGGCAGCGGACCGGAGCCCTTCGCGCGCAGCGCGCCCGTCGGGAAGCCGCCGAGGTCGGTGGAGCGGGCCAGCCGGGCGTACGCCTCCGCGTCGGCGGCGAGCAGCGTCACCCCCTCGGCGTCGTCGCCGTCCCGTAGCGAGAGGTCCGTCTCCCGGTGCACCTCCACCACACCCTTCACACCCGGCAGCTTCCGTACTGTGTCCGCCAGCCGTTCGGGCAGCGCGCCCGCCGCGTCGATCCGGGCGTCCGAGCCGACCGAGATCAGCGCCGCCCGGTCCCGCGCGGCCTCGACTCCGGCGAGCACCGAGCCCCCGAACGCGGCCGTCGTCAGCGCCAGCACCAGCGCGACCAATGGCAGGACGGTGGTGGCGGGGGAGCGCCCCGCACGGGCCAGCGCCAGAAAGCCGATCGCGCCCCGCCGCCGCGCCACGGGCAGCGCCGCGAGCCTCAGCGGCAGCGGATAGAGCCGTACGAGAACGAGCGCGGCGGCCACCCCGAGCAGCACGGGAGCGGCGCTGACGAGCTGGTCCACCCCTTGGTCGGCGCCGTCGCCGGTGCCCCGGCGCCGTACCGTCACGACGGCGGCAACGGCCAGCGCCAGCAGGGTCAGTTCGGCCACCGTACGACGGCGCGAAGGCCTGGCGGCCACCACATCGTCCCGGCCACCGCCCGGCCGCGGTCTGCGGTGCTCCAGGGCGGCCCGCACCGGCAGGGCCCCGCACGCGACCACCGCCACCAGCACCACGGCCAGCACCGCCGGCCACAACCGCCCCCCGTCCACCACGACCAGCGCCAGCGCCCCTCCGGCGAGCGCCCCCGGGACCGCCGGAACAGCGGTCTCCGCGCCCAGTCGGCCCACGATCCCGGGCAGCGACCCGCCGCGCGCCCGCAGCAGCGCCAGTTCCGAAGCGCGCCGCGACGCCGCGAGCCCCCCGGCCGTCAACAGGACGACACCGATCACCCCGCCGACACCGAACGCCGCCACCGACACCACCGGGGCGATCGCGCCCCGCAGCTCCCCGTACTCCTCCAGCACCGTGCCGAGGCCGGTGATCACCTGGAGCTCCGGGGAGATCGCCGACCGCAGCTCCGACAGCACCGGTCCGCTCTCGACCGCCGAGACCGCCCGGCCGGCCGCGTCGAGATCCCCGACACCGAGCCCGCGTGGGTCGACCGCGATGTCCCAGTACGGCTCCGCCTCCTGCGGCAGCGACAGCAGCGCCGGGGCGGCCTCGGGCGGCAACAGCAGCGCGCCGTGCCAGTACGGCTCCGGAGGCGGCCCCTCCGTATAGAGGAAGGACGGAGTGCGCAGCACCGGCTGGACCGACCAGTACGCCCCCTGCGGACGGACCGGATCCACGATCCCGGTGACCGTGACGGCGAGCGGATCCGCCCCGTCGCGGGGGACCTGGACGACCGTGCCCACCTTGATGTTCAGCGCCTTCGCGGTCGCCGTGGTCACCACGGCGTCGGTGGCGGCGGCCGCCGATGGGTCCACCCGGTCCGGTGGCGGCGCCTTCGGCAGCCGGCCGGACCGAACCGTGGTGTGCTCAGCGAGCCCGGACCGCGTCGCCAGCGTGAACGCCGGAGGCCCGCCGTCCAGTTCGGTCAGTCCGGGGGCGCTCCCCTTGCCGGGCCGCTGGCCGCGCACCCCGTACGCCGACTCACGCGGATCCGTCCGCAGCGGGTCGGGCAGGGTGCGCACGATCCGCAGGTGCCGCTCGGCCAGCTTCTCCGGGCCGGCCGACGCACGGAGTTCCGGGTCGTCCGGGTCGTACGGCGCCTGCGGCGGCGCGGCGATCCGGAAGCCGCTCTGATCGGGCGCGGCGGTGGTCAGCTCATGGCGCAGCCCCTCGCCCTCGTACGCGTCGACGGCGCGCGGGAACGCGGCGCAGAGGAAGGCGGTGACCGCGACGAGGACGAACAGCGCGAGCGCGGAGAACGGCGCGGTCCTCAGCCGGGTGCCGACCCAGGGGGCGACGATCCTCACCACGCCCACCGCCCTCGGACGGCGCGGACGTCGGCCCGTCCCGGGCGGGTACGGGCATACCCGTGCCCGTACCCGTACCCGTGCCCGTGTCCGTGCCCGTGCCCGTACCCGTGCCTGCGTCCGTGCCTCTGCCCGTCGTCGTGGGAAACCGTCTCCCCTCGCGAACGCCACCGTGTCACCGGTGTCCTCCCCCTCACCGTCCTCACCGCCTTCACGGTCACTCGCCTCCTCGCACCCGCAGCGCCGCCGCCGAATCCACGCGCCGGAGCATCAGGGCGGCGACGATCAGCACCGGCGCCGCCGCCACCCCCACCAGCAGCAGCGCCACCCGCCCGAGGGGAAGCTGCACCAGCACCTCCGGGACCGGCTGGGTGGCCCGGCCGGTCAGCACGATCAGCGGTACCACCGCCCGGGTCAGTACCGCGCCCAGCGCGGCACCGATCAGCAACCCGAGACCGATCAGCAGCGACTGCTCCACCGCCAGCAGCCTCGCGGGCAGCCGCCGGGGCGCGCCGAGTGCCCGCAGCACCGCGAACTCCGCCGACCGCTCCCGCAGCGCGCCCACCGTGCCGACCCCGAACCCGACGGCCGCGAGCAGCGCCGCCACCGCGGCCGTCGCCAGCAGCGCCGACTGCGGCCCGGCGCCCAGCGGGTCCTCGTGGAGCTCGCGGGCGATCTCGTCGCGTACCTGGATCTGCGAGGGGTCGATCTCGGCCCGGTCGCGCAGGGCGGCCGCGACCCGGCCGGCCTGCCCGGGGTCGGTGAACAGCCACCACTCGCCGGGCGCGAAGGACGCGTCGGGACGCTCGGCGAGCACCCGGTTCACGGCCCGCAGATCGACGAGCAGCGCACCGCCGTCGAGTTCGGGCTTGACGGGCGCCGCCGGGTCCCCGGAGCCGGGGCCGGTCGTCGGTACGGCCGCCAGCACCCCGGTGATCCGTACCGTGATGTCGCCGCCCTGCATCGGCACCTGGATCCGCGACCCCACCTTCGCGGCGCTCGCGTCGAGGAACGCCGGGGTCGCCAGCGCGCCCGGCTCCGGCGCGGGGCCGCGTTTCGCGGTGACCCGGACCGCGACCGAACGATCGGGCCCCCACTGACTCGTGTACGGGGACGTGCCCGTGTGATAGCGCAGATCCAGTGGCGCGCCCGGGGTTGAAGTGACGGAGGTGACGGCGGGCCGCCGGTCCTCGGGGCCGGTTTCGGAGTCGACGCCGATGGTGGCCGTGGCCCGCCAGGTCAGCCCATCGGGGGCCGCGACGGGCCGGGCAACGCCGTCGGCGCCGACCGCCCGGATCGCCCCGACGGTCAGCCGCTTCGGCGCGATCCGGTCCGGATAGCCCGGCTCGTCGAACTCGATCGCGGTCAGCGCCAGCGGTCCGGCGGCCCTGCCGACCGGGGCGTCCGCGGCCTTCGCCAGATCGAGCGTCACACGCTGCCGCTTCCCGTCGGGCCGCAGATTGTCGAGAGTGAGACGGTACGGGACCCCGTAGCGGTCCTCCACAGTGACGGCGGCGGTCAGCCCCGGGGTGCCGAGGGCCCCGGCGTTCAGCGCCGCCGTGCCGTAGGGGCCGTCGTACGCCGACCCCAGGGTGAGGTCCAGCTCGACGCGGTCGGTGCCGTCGGGCAGAACGAACCCGGCGCGTTCCCCGGCGGGTGGCCGCAGGCCCGCGATCAGCCGCCGGGGGTCGCCGTCCGCCGCGAGATCACCGCGCAACCGCAGCCCGACGCCGTCATCGGCACCGGCACCGTCACCGGAGTTGTCGGTGGTACGGCTCCCAAGGCCGGCGGTGGTCGCCGGCGAGGCGTCCCGGGCCGTGGTCGCGCCCTCGGCGGCCGGGGCCTTCGGCCGTCCGGGCTCCGTGGTCGGCCCGCCGCCCGGGTTCAGCGCGCGGTCCGTGTCCAGTGCCAGGACCGTCGCCTGGCGTCCGCCGGGCAGGCCCATCGTCTGGCGGGCCGCCGGTACGGCCGCGGCCACCCCGGGCATCCCGTCGAACATGCCGCCCTGCCCGAACTGGACCGTACCGCCGCCGCCCGTCAGCCGGACCGGCGCACCCGCCCGGAAGTCCGCCTGGTCGTCCTGCGAGCGGTCCCACGAAGCGCTCTGGCCGATCGCCAGCATGCCCAGCGCGACGGCCAGCACCAGCAGGAGCACCGGCCCGGCTCCCCGGGCCGGGCGGCGGCTGAGCTGCCAGCCCGCGAGCGCCGCCGTCAGCTTCCGGCCGCGCGCGGCCCGCCGTTCGGCCAGCCGCGCCGCGGGCGGCAGCAGCCGCAGCGTCACCACGGTCCCGGCGAGCAGGGCCAGCGCGGGGGCGACCACCAGCAGCGGATCGATTCCCAGCTCGCCGTCGCGGTCACCGGTGAGCGCGCCACTGCCCGACGTCCGGCGCTCCAACTGCCAGTAGGCGACGCCCGCGACGGCCAGCAGCGCGATATCGGCGCCCGCCCGCAGCGGCGCGGGCAGCGCCCGGGCCCGGCCGCGTTCGCGGCGTGCCGCGCCGAGCACCGGGGCGACCACCGCCACCGCGCAGGCCACCGCCACGGCCAGGCCGACCAGCCAGATCGTCGCCGTGGGCGCCGTCTCCACCCGTAGCCCGATCCGGGCCAGCAGACCCTGACCTGCCAGCAGCCCGGTCAGCGGACCGGCGAGCAGCGGCGCGCAGACCGCGGCGGGCAGCGCGAGGAACAGGGCCTCCAGGGCGGAGAGTCCGGCGATCCGGCCCCGGGAGGCGCCGCGTGCCAGCAGGACCCGGGTCTCGCCCTCACGCTCCGTACTCAGCAACCTGGCGACCAGCAGCAGCGCGTACCCGGCCAGCAGCACCAACTGGAGGGAGACGATCAGCAGAGTCGCCCGGGCGACCAGCAGAGCCCGCTCCATCTGGTCGAGAACGTCCGGCAGCGACGTCTTCGCGACCACGCCGCCCTTCAGCCCCGGCTGGGCGCCCAGATGCTTCTGGCTCTCGCGCGAAGCCGAGCGGAGCGCGTCGATCCGGTCGGCTGTGAGGGGACCGAAATCGGCGGTCGCCAGCCACGACAGACCGCCCGCGGCGACGGGGTCCGATGCGAGGGACCGGGCGTCGGTGAGCAGGGGACCGTAGGTGGTGAAGACATCCGCCCGTACGCCGCGTCCGCCGAGTTCGTCCAGCCGCCAGTACGGGTCGTCCCGGTCGGTGACGCGGTAGACCCCGACCACCCGGACCTTCACCGGAGGCCCGCCGAGACGGCTGCCCAGGGTCAGCACCCGCGGTCCCGGCGTCAGCCGCAGCGCGCGGGCCGCCGCCTCGGGCAGGGCGACCTCGACCGGTCCCGTACCGCCGCCCGCCGTCGGCCAGGCGCCCGACGCCAGCCGTACCTTCGACCGGTCGACCGCCGCCAGCATGGTCAGATCCGGATCGCCGCCGCGCGCGGCGGGCGGCTGGAGGGCACGGGGGAGTGAGTACGGCGCCGAACGCTCGAACGGCCGCAGGGTGACGGGCAGCCCGTCGAAGGCGCGCTGGGCCCCGCGCCGCGCGCCCTCCGTGGCGGCGGCCCGGTCGGCGGCGGAGTCCTCGGCCGTGACGATCAGGGACGAGGCGGCGGCGTCCCGGGTCCCGAGCGCGTGCCGCAGCCCGGCGTCCCCGACGGAACCCGCGAAAGCGGCGAGCGCCGCCAGGACCGACGAGGTGAGCAGTACGGCGAGCAGCGCGGCGGCCAGCAGCAGCCGGTGTCCGCGCGCGCGGTGGAACAGAAAGACCGTCACCGGAAATCCCCCATGGGCCCTGGCGGGCCACCCCCGAAAGCGCTTGTGACCGGTGATCGTTGCAGAGGGCACCGGGTCGGGGCACGTAATCCCGGGGGACTTGATGAGATCGTGACCGTGTGCCCGCGTCCTTCGATATGCGGCGCGGCCCTCGACCCGGTGTCCGTTGACCGGCCCTCGCACTCCGCTGACCGGTGCGGGGCGCGGCTCCACCTCGGCTCTCCGAGCCCTCCGGGCCCTCAGCAGCCCACCCGTGAGCCGGTGCGGGGGCCGGTACGCGGGTGGTCTCCCCCTGGAATCGGGCAGCGGCCGGACGGGCGGCGTCCTGGCGGCGTACGGGCGACGCGCGGCGGATATGCCGTGGCTGTCGTGGCCGTGAAAAGGCCGCGGCAGGCTCCGGAGGGCGACGTTTGGTCGCCGTTCCGGCCTTACCGCGGCCTTACCGTCGGTCGGGCGACGGCGGACGCACTTCCGGGGCCGACGCGTCGGCGCCCGCGCCCATCAGCTCGCGAGCGTCAGCTCTCGTGCTGCTCCGCGGCCTGCGCCTTCCGTTCGCGCTCGGCCCGCTCCTCCGCCTCCATCTCGGCGAAGACGTCGATCGGCGGCGGCGCCTTGGCCAGGAAGACCCAGGTCAGATAGACGGCGAGCAGGAACGGCGGGATCTTCAGCGCCACCAGGACCCAGCCGAGCTGGGTGGTGTCGGCCCACCAGTACAGCGGGAAGAGGATCGCGGACTTCGCCAGCAGGATCGCGCCCCAGGCGTAGCTCGCCTTCGTATACGCCTTCTTACGGCCGGGGTTACGGGTCCGCCAGGAGAGGTTCTCCTTGAAGACCGGGCCCAGCATCAGGCCGATCAGCGGCACCCCCGCCACCGCGGTCGCGATGTACGCGACGCCGAGGCCCGTGGTGTAGAGCATGCCCGGCAGATAGAAGTCCTTGGCGTTGCCCGTCATCATCGCGAACACCACACCGAACGCGACGCCGAAGACCCCGCTGAAGGCGTGTTTCACCGTGCCCTTGAGGACGAGCCGGGCCGCGACCAGCACCAAGGAGACCGCCAGCGCCGCGATCGCGGACGAGTGGAGGTCCTGGTTGATCGTGTAGATGGTGACGAACAGCAGCCCGGGGACCACCGTCTCGACCATGCCGCGAATGCCGCCGAACGCTTCGAAGAGCGCGGCCTCGGTGACCGCCTTGACGTCGGCCGCGTCCTGGGCGACCGCGCCGGGGGCGGTGGCGCCCCCCGCCTCCGGGCGCTCCGGTGACGCGGTGTCCCCGGAAGAGGGCGCGTCCGGGGTGGACGAGGGGGACGGCGTGGTGGTGGGGGTCGGCTTGTCGAAAGACGTCACCGGCTACTCCTGTCCGAGCGGTCGGAGTTCGTATTTGGGGTTGAAGAGCACGCGACGGCCGTGGGCCATGGATATCCGCCCCGAGGCTATGAGTCTGCGGCCCGGCTCGATGCCGACGATCGAGCGGCGGCCCAGCCAGACGATGTCCAGTGGGGCCGTGCCGTCGAACAGCTCCGCCTCCAGGGCGGGCACCCCGGCCCTCGGACGCAGGGTCACCGTGCGCAACGTACCAGTCACTTTGACGATCTGGCGATCGTCGCATTCGGCGATCCGGGTGCACCCGGACAGCTGTGCGTCCTCCCGCAGCTCCGCGGACTCCTGGTCCTGTCGCGAGCTGGACAGCCGGTCGAACATACGGCGGAGGCGGCCGGCCGGCTTCGCCGCCGGGTCGCCCGGCCCGGATCCGTTCCCGGACTGGCCCGACGCCCCGGTTGGAGGTGCACTCATGCAGCAAGCGTACCGGCCGTGACCAGCCTCCGGCCCGGCCCCGCGACCGCCTGTGGACAACTGTCCCGGGGCGTCACCCGAGGCATCCGGAGCGCTACCGTTCGAAGCGGTAGCCCATGCCGGGCTCGGTCACGAAGTGCCGCGGATGCGATGGATCGGTCTCCAGCTTCCGCCGCAGCTGGGCCATGTAGACGCGGAGGTAGTTGGTCTCCGTCCCGTACGAGGGACCCCACACCTCCTGCAGCAACTGCTTCTGGCTGACCAGGCGGCCCGTGTTCCGTACCAGCACCTCCAGCAGATGCCACTCGGTCGGGGTCAGCCGGACGTCGCGCCCGTCGCGGTTCACCTTCTTCGCGGCCAGATCGACCGTGAACCCCTCGGTCTCCACGACGACCACGTCGTCGTCACCGCCGCCCACCGGCTCCGCCCTGCGGACCGCGGCCCGCAGCCGGGCCAGCAACTCGTCCATGCCGAACGGCTTGGTGACGTAGTCGTCGGCGCCCGCGTCGAGCGCCTCCACCTTCTCGTCGGAGGTGTGCCGGGCGGAGAGCACCAGGATCGGTACCCGGGTCCAGCCGCGCAGCCCCTTGATCACCTCGACGCCGTCCATGTCGGGCAGGCCCAGGTCGAGCACGACCACATCGGGATGCCGGGCGGCGGCCAGCTGGAGGGCGGTCGCGCCGTCGGGCGCCGCGTCCACCTCGTACTTGCGCGCCTTCAGATTGATCACGAGGGCGCGTACGATCTGCGGCTCGTCGTCGACCACCAGCACCCTGGTCATCACTGGCCCGCCTTTCTGTCCTTCAGGTGTCGCGGGTCGGTGTCCGCGGGAGTTCCGTCGCCGGGTGCGGTGAAAGCGTCACCGCGGGATTCACTGCTGTCCGTGCTGCCGGTGCTGTCCGTGCTGCCGCTGTTATCGGTGGTGCAGGTTGCTTCGGTGGTGTCGGGTTCTCCGGTGCGCCGGTGGCGCTCCGGGGCCGGGCCACGGATCACGAGGTGACCTGTGCCGGGAGATCGGGTGTCACGGGCTTCGTCCCCGGCGCCGCCGTGAGGGTGAGGACCATGGTCATCCCGCCGCCCGGGGTGTCCTCGGCCGAGAGCGTGCCGCCCATGGCCTCCACAAAGCCCCTGGCCACCGCGAGCCCCAGCCCCACCCCGGCCCCGCGCGGGGCGTCCCCGTACCGCTGGAACGGCTCGAAGATCCGCTCCTTCTCGTCGTCCGGCACCCCCGGTCCCCGGTCGGCGACCCGGACCTCGACCCGGTCGCCGAGCGTGCTCGCCGCCACCGTCACAGGGGTTCCCTCCGGGCTGTACTTGACCGCGTTCTCGACGATGTTCGCCACCGCGCGCTCCAGCAGTCCCCGGTCCACGGTGACCATCGGCAGCGACTCGGGAATGTCCAGCTCGACGCTCTCGTCGGGCACGGAGACCAGGGCCATGGGCACCACCTCGTCGAGATCGGTCACCCGCATCAACGGGGTGACCGTACCCGTCTGAAGACGGGACATGTCGAGGAGATTGCCCACAAGATGGTCAAGTCTGTCCGCGCCGTCCTCGATGCCCTCCAGCAGCTCGGCCTCGTCCTCGTCGGACCAGGCCACGTCGTCGGAGCGGAGCGATGTGACGGCCGCCTTGATCGCCGCGAGCGGGGTGCGCAGATCGTGGCTGACGGCGGCGAGCAGGGCCGTACGGATCCGGTTGCCCTCCGCCAGCCTGCGGGCCCCCTCGGCCTCGCCGACCAGCCGCTGACGGTCCAGGACGACCGCCGCCTGCGCGGCGAAGGCGGCCAGCACCCTGCGGTCCTCGGCGGGCAGCACCCGCCCCGACAGCGCCAGCGCCATATGGTCCCCGACGGGCATGTCCACATCGGCGTCCTCGGGCCGTACGACCGACCGGGGGCCGACGCTCCCCGCGGTGGTCCACGGGTCGACGTCGCTCGTCCGCTCCAGCAGCGCCACCGACTCCATGCCGAACGTCTCCCGGACCCGCTGGAGCAGCGCGTCCAGCGACGTCTCCCCGCGCAGCACGCTCCCGGCGAGGAAGGAGAGGATCTCGGACTCGGCGCGCAGCCGGGCCGCCTGGTGGGTGCGGCGGGCCGCCAGATCCACCACGGACGCCACCGCGACCGCGACCGCGAAGAAGATGACGATGGCGACGATGTTCTTCGGGTCGTACACGGTCAGGGTGTGCACGGGCGGGGTGAAGTAGTAGTTCAGCAGCAGGGTCCCCACCGCCGCCGACGCCAGGGCCGGGAGCAGTCCGCCCAGCAGCGCCGCCATCACCGTGGCGAAGAGGAACAGCAGCACGTCGTTGGCGAGCCCGAGGGAGTCGCCCATCGCGTTCAGCAGCAGCGACAGCAGTACGGGGGCGGCGACCCCCACCAGCCAGCCCGCGATGATCCGGGACCGGCCGAGCCGGGCCCCGCGCGCCACCGGCAGCCCCCGGCCCTTCCCGGCCTCGTCATGGGTGACGATATGGACGTCGAGGTCGGGCCCGGACTCCCGGGCCACCGTCGCGCCCACCCCGGGGCCGAAGATGTACTGCCAGGTCTTGCGGCGGCTGGAGCCCAGCACGATCTGGGTGGCGTTGACCCCGCGGGCGAACTCCAGCAGGGACGAGGGGATGTCATCGCCTATCACATGGTGGAACGTCCCCCCGAGGTCCTCCACGAGGGTGCGCTGCACCGCGAGTTCCTTCGGCGACGCCGAGGTCAGCCCGTCGCTGCGGGCGATGTAGACCGCCAGGATCTCGCTGCCCGATCCCTTGGCCGCCATCCGGGCCGCCCGGCGGATCAGGGTCCGGCCCTCAGGACCGCCGGTGAGACCGACGACGATCCGCTCCCGCGCCTGCCAGGTGGAGCGGATGTTGTGCTCACCGCGGTACTGCTGGAGGTACTCGTCGACCCGGTCGGCCACCCACAGCAGCGCCAGCTCGCGCAGCGCCGTCAGGTTGCCCGGCCGGAAGTAGTTCGACAGGGCCGCGTCGACCTTGTCGGGCTTGTAGATGTTGCCGTGGGCCATCCGGCGGCGCAGCGCCTGCGGCGCCATGTCGACCAGCTCGATCTGCTCCGCCCGCCGCACCACCTCGTCCGGTACGGTCTCGCGCTGCCGGACGCCCGTGATCGACTCCACCACGTCGCCCAGGGACTCGAAGTGCTGGATGTTGACCGTCGATATCACGTCGATCCCGGCCGCCAGCAGCTCCGCCACGTCCTGCCAGCGCTTGGCGTTGCGCGAGCCGGGGACGTTCGTATGCGCCAGCTCGTCCACCAGGGCGACGGCCGGCCGCCGCTCCAGCACCGCGTCCACGTCCATCTCGGTGAACACGGCGCCCCGGTACTCCAGCTCCCGGCGCTGGACCTGTTCGAGACCGTGCAGCATCACCTCGGTCCGCGGCCGGTCGTGGTGTTCCACGAAGGCCACGACGCAGTCGGTGCCCCGCTCCACCCGGCGATGGGCCTCGGAGAGCATGGAGTAGGTCTTGCCCACGCCCGGTGCCGCGCCGAGATAGATCCGAAGCTTGCCGCGTGCCATGGCCCCATTGTCTTTCAGAAGGCGATCCGGCGTTCCCGCCGTCCCGCTCGTACGCTGCGACGACGATACGGCCAGGGAATCGGGCAAATCGGGTGAGGGGTGGGCGGGAGGGGCGGTATTGACGCGATTCTGATGTCGGCCCGCCCCCGGCCGCGAGCCTCCGGGCGTCTCCGGACCCCTCGTACGGGCCCTGGAAGGTCCCGGAACGCCCCGAAAGGCCCTGGCGCCCCGGACCGGCCCTGTGCGGCCTCCGGTCGGCCCCGGACGTCAGCCCTGGACGTCCGACCCGGTCGTCTCGGCTATCTCGCCGTCGTGCAGCTCCAGCACCCGGTCCGCGAGCCCGAGGAGCTGGGCGTCATGGGTGGCGACCAGGGCCGTCACCCCCTCCGCCCGTACGACCGCGCGCAACAGCTCCATCACCGACAGTCCGGTCTCCGCGTCGAGCTGACCGGTCGGCTCGTCGGCGATCAGCAGGGCGGGGCGGTTGGCGAGCGCGCGGGCGATGGCGACCCGCTGCTGCTGGCCGCCGGAGAGCTCCGTGGGGCGCTGTGCGGCGTGGTCCGCGAGCCCGACCAGGGCCAGCAGCATCTCCACCCGCTCGTCGCGCTCCGCGACCGGGGCGCCGCGCAGCCGCAGGGGCACCCCCACGTTCTCCGCGGCGGTCAGGATCGGGATCAGCCCGAACGACTGGAAGACAAAGCCGATCCGGTCCCGCCGCAGCTCCAGCAGGTCGTTCTCGCCGAGCCCGGCCAGATCCGTGCCGTCGAGCCGGATCCGTCCCTCGTCGGGGGCGTCCAGGCCGCCCACCAGGTTCAGCAGGGTCGTCTTCCCCGAACCGGAGCGGCCCTTCAGCGCCACCAGCTCGCCCCGTGGCACTTCGAAGGAGACCCCGCGCAGGGCGTGCACCGCCCCGGCGCCGGAGCCGTACGTCCGGTGCAGATTCTCCACCCGCACCATCGGCCCCTCGGCCACCGCGGTCCCCGCCCCGGCCGCCGCTCCCGTGCTCTCGTCCGCGCCCATCAGATCCCCCTGTCGTCCCCGTACCGCCCGGCCCGTCCCCGGCGATCTCGCACAAAAGTACGGCGTACGACGACGGGCCGCACCCCCCTGTGGACAAAGGGGGGTGCGGCCCGTCGGAAGCGGGTACGGCGCCCGCGTATACCGGCATACGGCACCGGACCCACGGGCCGGTGAGCCGCCGGGCGGTGCGTCAGCGGACCTCGGTGATCTCCGGGCCCCGCTGGAGCTGCCCCATACCGCCGGAGAAGCGGGAGCCCGCCTGCTCCTCCTGCTGGACGCCCTCGGGCACCATCTGCGCGTCTTCGGGGAGCTTGAGGACGATCGGGTCACGGGGAGCCATCGGCCCGTCACCGCGGACGACGACCGTGTCGCGGAAGATCTGCTCCAGCAGGCCCGCGGCCTCCGGCTGGACGGCGCCCTGGCCGGAGATCACACCGCGCAGGAACCAGCGCGGCCCGTCGACCCCGACGAAGCGCACCAGCTGCACCCCGCCCGTGCCGTCCGGGAGCTGGACCGGCACCTGGGCCCGCAGCTCCCAGCCGAGCGGGCCCTCGACCTCGTCGATCACGCCGCCCTGCTGGGTGATACCGCCCGCGATCTCCTCGCGGACCTCGCCCCAGATGCCTTCCTTCTTCGGCGCCGCGAAGGCCTGGAGCTGGACGGCGCTGTCCCGCAGGACGACCGTCGCGGCGACGATCGCGTCCCCCGCGACCTCGACCCGCAGCTCCATGCCCTCGACTCCGGGCACGAAGAGCCCGCCCAGGTCGACCCGGCCCTCGGCGGGCTTGGACACCTCGGCCAGGTCCCACGGGCCGTCGGGCCGCGGAGCCGGAGGAAGGTTCACCCGCCGGGGGGCCTCGTCGGTGTCCGACGACTCCTCAGCGCCGGGCCCGTCCAGGGCAGCGTCGACCTGCTCGGCCTCGCCGGCTGCGTCCGCGTCGCTCGCGGAATCACTCTTCTTGCGACGTCCGAACACGTCACTGTCCTTCCCGGTCGGATACGACGGAAGCGTATCGATTCCCACCCGTTGAACCATCCGCCCGGCCGCCCACGGCCGCATGGCCGCCGGTGGACCCGAAGCCCCCCTCGGCCCGCGCCGAGCCGGGAAGCTCCGCCACCTCGTGGAAGCGCACCTTCTCGACCTTCTGGACGACCAGCTGGGCGATGCGGTCGAAGCGCTCGAACCGTACGCTCTCGCGCGGATCGAGATTGACCACGATCACCTTGATTTCCCCACGGTACCCGGCGTCAATCGTCCCCGGGGCATTCACAAAGGCTACTCCGCAGCGGGCCGCGAGGCCCGATCGCGGATGGACGAAGGCGGCGTAGCCGTCGGGCAGGGCGATGGAGATCCCCGTCGCGAGCACCGTCCGCTCCCCGGGAGCCAGCTCGGCCGCCTCGCAGGTCACCAGGTCGGCCCCGGCGTCGCCCGGGTGCGCGTAGGACGGCAGCGGTACCTCGGGATCGACCCGGCGGATCAATACGTCCAGAGGGTCGAGCGGGCTGGGCGCGATGGACATCTAGGGGTTCACCTCGAAAGCGCGTGCACGGCGGATCTGGTCGGGGTCGGCCATGGCGGCCTCGATCTCGTCGGAGCGGCCGTGGTCGATGAAGTGATCGACCTTGACCTCGATGAAGAGGGCGTTCGCCCGGACGGCGAGCGGTCCTTCGGGCCCGCCTATGCGGCCCTCGGCGCGGGCGTAGATCTTCCGCCCGGCGACCGCGGTCACCTCGGCCCGGAGGAAGAGCACCGTGCCCACCGGGACCGGGCTCACGAAGTCGGTCTCCAGCCGGCCGGTGACGGCGATCGTCCGCAGCAGCCAGGTCAGCGACCCCAGCGACTCGTCGAGGGCCGTGGCCAGCACCCCGCCGTGCGCCAGGCCGGGAGCGCCCTGGTGGGCGGCCTGCACCGTGAACTCGGCGGTGATGCTCACGCCCTCACCGGCCCGGGCCGCCAGATGGAGGCCGTGGGGCTGGTCGCCGCCGCAGCCGAAGCACTGGTCGTAGTGGGTGCCGAGCGGCTCACCGGGGGCCGGGGCCTCGGGATGCCGTACGGCGGCTACGGCATCGGCCGGAGGCGTCAGCGGTGATGGACGGACGGTCGCCGGATCCGTCGGCGAGGGGACCGGCCCCGGTGGATTCGCAGTGCTCACAGGCGCAGACATTACCCGCGGTCGGACGGCCGGCTCACGCGAGCGCCCGCGGCCCGCCCGCGTGCGCCCGCGCGAATGGGCCTCGGTCGAGTCCGCCGGGTGGCGCCGTGGACATCCGTACGATCCGTACGCGCACCCGGATACGGGCCGTACCCGGCCGGAGAACGTCCCGGGACCCCTGCCAGACTTGGCCGTATGCAGTCCTCCTCCGCCGCCGCGCCCCGCTACGACGAACGTCTCACCGCCCCGCCCCTGTGGTGGGTGATCGTTCTCCTGCTCGGTCTCACGGGCGGGCTCACGGTCTTCCCGGTCGGCCTGCCGGCCACGCTGATCACGGTGATAGCGGTATCCCTGGTGGCGGGGGCCGTGGTGAGTTCGTACGGCTCCGCCCGGATCCGGGTGGTCGCCGGGTCCCTGGTCGCGGGGGACGCCAGGATCCCGCTGTCGGCGCTCGGCGAGCCCGAGGTGCTGGAACCCGAGGAGGCGCGGGCCTGGCGCTCGTACAAGGCCGATCCCCGGGCCTTCATGCTGCTGCGCAGCTATGTGCCGACGGCCGTACGGATCGAGGTCACGGATCCGGCCGATCCGACGCCGTACGTCTATCTGTCGACGCGCGACCCCCGGGCGCTGGCCGCCGCCCTCTCCGGCTGAGCGGGCACGTCCGCGCACCGCGACCGGGTACGGGTGCGCGCGGAGGCGCGGGGCCCCGTAGAGGGCCCCGTCTGCGTTTCCGGGAAGCGGTGGACGTCCGTGCGGAGGCACGGAGGACGTCTTCGGCGAGGGGGATGGGTGCGCCCGGCCCGTGCCGCCGTCGGAGGACCGGATCGTCACGGGCCTACGACGCTGTGCGCGGGAGTGCTGCCGCCGGGCGCTACGGGGTGCTCAGTGCTCCAGCTCGCGCGGCCGGCGGCCCGGCTCCGGCCACTGCTCCAGCTCCTTCGGCGGCTGCTCCAGGGGCGGGAGCGCCACCAGCGCGTCCCAGGGCACCTGGCGGGTCCGCAGATCCTTGCGGATGCGGTCGGCGAGCTGCCGGGTGTCCCGGCGGTTGATCACGGCTCCGACGGCCGCCCCGATCATGAAGGGCAGGAGATTCGGCAGGTTCCGGATCATCCGCTTCATGATCTGCTGGCGCAGCTCGCGCTTGAGCCCGCTGCTGACGAGCGCCGCGTTCTTGTAGGTCGACGGCTTGGTCACGTCGATGCCGCGCTCCTCCGACCAGGTGGCCAGATAGATGCTGGTGCGCTCCTTGAGCGCGCCGGGCGGGCGCATGCCGTAGACCTCGTACAGCTCGGCGATGAGCTTCAGCTCTATCGCCGCGACGCCGGTGATCTCGGCGGCCAGCTCCGCGGGCATCGCGGGCGGTACGGGGAGCATCGCCGCGGCCCCGATGCCCGCGCCGACCGTTGCGGTGCCGTTCGCGGCGCCCGCGACCAGCTTGTCGGCGAGCTGCTCGGGGTCCAGTCCGGGAAACTGCGCCCGGAGGGTCGCCAGATCGCGCACCGGGATACGCGGTGCGTTGTCGATGATCCGGTCGGCGAGGTAGCCGACGGCGGTCCGGGCGCTCTGACCGCTTCTGCGTACGCCTCGGCGCACGCCGGCCAGCCGGCCGGTCTTCACCGGGGGCCCGTCCGCCGATTCGACTCCCTGGGGCGGGAGCACGGGGAGAGTCTCGGGCGAGGCCACCGGGCCTCGCCCGTCGTCTCCCACGGCATGGGGCAGGAGGGCGGCCGAGTGCTCGTCCGAGGGCTCAGGAGCCCCGGACGGTCCCGTACCGCCCTGATGCGTCTCCGACGGCTTCAGACGCCGGAAACGCCGCTTCCGCGACGGTGTATCGCCTGTCTCGCCTGCCACGACCGACCGGTCCTTACTCGCAGTCGCGGCAGATCGGCTGGCCGTTCTTCTCACGGGCCAGCTGACTGCGGTGGTGGACCAGGAAGCAGCTCATGCAGGTGAACTCATCGGCCTGCTTGGGCAGCACCCGGACGGCCAGCTCCTCATTGGAGAGGTCGGCTCCGGGCAGCTCCATGCCCTCGGCGGCCTCGAACTCGTCGACATCGACGGTCGAGGTCGACTTGTCGTTCCGCCTGGCCTTCAGTTCCTCAAGGCTGTCCGAATCGACGTCGTCGTCGGTCTTGCGTGGGGTGTCGTAATCCGTTGCCATGTGTCGCTCTCCCCCTCTGGGTGTGATTGTGGTGTCTCCAGCGCACGTAACGCGTGAGAGGCCGGACTTTGTGCCCGACCTGAGGCGGAGATTTTGCCTCACATCAAGGTCTGTTACTCAATCGACACCCAACCGGATCCCTCGGGAGTGATCGGGTTGGATGGCGATGGGGACCGTACACGATCCGAATGTCGCAGCTCACGGGCGCCACCCCGTGTACTTCCCGTGATCTGGACCCTCGAAAACCCGGACTTTTCCCGGCTTTACGGAAGGGTCATGATCACGGAGAGTAGATGGTCCGAAAATCGTCCCTGTGATCGATCACACACGGACAACCCCGGAACAGGTCCCGAAAATTCCGCCCAAAGCGAACGGAGTTTTGGTCGCGTGCGATCACGATCAGCAGCCCGGGTCGGTCATCAGAGCGGCAGCGTGACGCGCATCACGAGTCCACCGCCCTCCCGGGGCTCCGCGATGATACGTCCCCCGTGGGCCCGCGCCACCGACCGGACGATCGACAGACCGAGACCGACCCCCTTGTCGCTCCCCGTCCGCTCCTGCCGAAGCCGCCGGAACGGCTCGAAAATATTGTCGATCTCGTACGCCGGGACCACCGGGCCGGTGTTCTCCACGACGAGCAGTGCCCGGTCGGCCTCGGTCCGGGTGGTCACCTCGACCCAACCCCCGTCCGGAACGTTGTACCGGACGGCGTTCTGCACCAGATTGAGCGCGATGCGCTCCAGGAGCACGCCATTGCCCTGGACGACCGCCGGCGTACGCTCCCCGCGGATCTCCACGCTCCGCTCGTCGGCCTCGCCCCGGGTCTGGTCCACGGCCCTGGCCGCGACCTCGGCGAGATCCACCGGCTTGCGCTCCACGATCTGGTTGTCGCTCCGGGCGAGCAGCAGCAGGCCTTCTACGAGCTGCTCGCTCCGCTCGTTGGTCGCCAGCAGCGTCTTGCCGAGCTGCTGGAGCTCCGCCGGGGCGCCCGGGTCCGAGAGATGGACCTCCAGCAGGGTGCGGTTGATCGCCAGCGGGGTCCGCAGCTCGTGGGAGGCGTTGGCGACGAACCGCTGCTGGGCGCTGAAGGCCCGCTCAAGCCGCGCCAGCATCTCGTCGAAGGTGTCCGCCAGCTCCTTCAGCTCGTCCTCGGGGCCGTCCAGCTGGATGCGCCGGGAGAGGTCCGAGCCGGCGACCTGACGGGCGGTCCGGGTGATCCGGCCCAGCGGGGACAGGACCCGGCCCGCCATCGCGTAGCCGAACGCGAAGGCGATGATGCTCAGCCCCAGCAGCGCGAAGAGCGAGCGGCGCAGCAGATCGTTCAGCGCCACCTCGCGCTGGGCGGCGAAGCATTTGGCGACCTCGGCGCTGAACTGCTCACCCGTGCCCTCGGCGGGCAGGTCGCACCAGTTCGTCGTCGCCTGGAACTTCCCCGAGAGGATCTTGAAGGGCAGACCGTTGCCGTCGTGCAGGGCCTGGGCCGCCAGCAGATAGATGATCGACAGCAGCAGGATGCCCGCGATCAGGAACATCCCGCCGTACAGCAGGGTGAGCCGTATCCGGATCGTCGGCCGCAGCAGCGGCCGGACCGGGGTCCGGGGGTCCCAGGAGGGCTTCGGGGGGACCTTGGGGGGTGGGGGCGTGCCGGCCACGGGTCAGATCCGGTAACCCGAGCCGGGCACGGTGACGATCACCGGCGGCTCGCCGAGCTTGCGGCGCAGGGTCATGACGGTCACCCGCACCACGTTCGTGAACGGGTCGGTGTTCTCGTCCCAGGCCTTCTCCAGCAGCTGCTCCGCCGAGACCACGGCGCCTTCGCTGCGCATCAGCACCTCCAGCACCGCGAACTCCTTCGGTGCGAGCTGGATCTCCCGGCCGTCCCGGAACACCTCGCGCCGGTTCGGGTCCAGCTTGATCCCGGCCCGCTCCAGCACCGGCGGCAGCGGCACCGTGGTCCGCCGCCCCAGGGCCCGGACCCGGGCCGTCAGCTCGGTGAACGCGAAGGGCTTGGGCAGATAGTCGTCCGCGCCCAGCTCCAGGCCCTCCACCCGGTCCGAGACGTCCCCGGACGCGGTCAGCATCAGCACCCGGGTGGGCACTCCCAGCTCCACGACCCTCCGGCACACGTCGTCGCCGTGGACGAGCGGCAGATCGCGGTCGAGGACCACGACGTCGTAGTCGTTCACACCGATCCGCTCCAGGGCGGCGGCGCCGTCGTACACCACGTCGACCGCCATGGCCTCCCGGCGCAGTCCGGTGGCCACCGCATCGGCGAGCAGTTGCTCGTCCTCGACGACGAGTACGCGCACGTCGCGATCCTTCCCTTGGCCCCGTCAACCAGATCGGGGCATGTCCGTGCACTGTCTGTGCGCATCCATCCTGCCCGTTACGCGCGTAAACCGGCTGTAAGGCGGGTTGGTCCCGGCCCCGGATCCACGGGAACGCCGTCGGATGGTACGGGAATCAACGGGATTTCCGGCGCAGTTGAGGTTTCTCAGAGCGAGGGCCGGGGGAGGACGAGAGGACACCCACGATCACACCCCCGTAAGGGCGCATCCCCCGTATGCGTCCGTCCGCCGCCGGGACCGGCAAGGGGCGGTGATCGTCCGCTCACCGTCCGCGGCTGCCCGCGGCGGAGGGCACCGCGGCACACCCCCGTGCCCGCCACCACCCACGACGAGGGGGCGCATATGGACGCATTCACCGCAGGACTGCTACAGCGCATAAGGGCCACGAAGACGGATCTCGACGTGGCTCGCGAGACCGGCGACGACTTCCTCGCGGATGTCGAGCTGGCCGAGCTGGAAGACCTCCGGCGGCTGGCCGCCGAGCACGGCGTGGAGGTCGGCGCGGCCTGAGCCGCCCGGCCCTGAGCCCCCGCCTCCGAGGCGATGGGGCACACCACCGGACGAACGAACCCGGCCGGCCGGGAGAACCGGAATCCCGAAAGGCTGATCGGGACCGGACGGTCCGGAAGATCCAGTAGCTCCGGAAGATCCAGAAGATCCGGCAGACGCAGCAGGTCCCGGGGCGAAGCCCCCGACACACTCGCGGAAATCAGGCGAACTCACCGCTCGTCACAACGGGACGGCCCCGATCGGGGACAGGGACGAGCCGAACGAGCACATGGTCATCCGTACGGACGTGGGGCCCGGGCGGGCGGGCCGGGGGCCCCCCGACACCCGCCAGTGGGGTGGGGTAGTGGGAGAGGCGGGGCGGCGGCCGGCAGCGCGG
>NZ_JBHYZV010000021.1:72965-97224 GCF_042753905.1 Streptomyces sp. NPDC059248
TGGGGCCGTGGTTCGTCGCTCACGTGCACTTGGTTTTGGGTTGGGCGTTGGGCCGGGCGCGACGGGGCGGGGCCCACGCCTTCTCCCGCGTGTCGGTGTCAGTCGTGCCAGGCGCCGGACTCCTCCAGCAGGCCCTGCAGCGGGGCGAAGACCCCCGGCGCCGCCGCGACGGTCAGTTCGCCCGAGGGGGCCTCGCCCGGCCGCCCGCCGGTGAGGGCCCCGGCCTCGCGGGCGATCAGATCGCCCGCCGCCAGATCCCAGGGGTTGAGCCCCCGCTCGTAGTAGCCGTCGACCCGGCCCGCCGCCACATCGCACAGGTCCACCGCCGCCGCGCCGCCGCGCCGGATGTCCCGGAACCGGGGGATCAGCCGCTCCGCGACCCGCGCCTGGTGGGCCCGTACATCCCTGACGTAGCTGAAGCCCGTGGCGATCAGGGCCTGGTCCAGCGGGGGCGCCGGGCGGCAGCGGATCGGCCGGTCGTTCAGGAACGCGCCGCCACCGGCCACGGCCCGGCTGGTCTCGCCGCGCATCGGGACCGCGACCACCCCGACCACCGTCTCGCCCTCGCGCTGGGCCGCGATCGACACCGCCCAGGTCGGCAGCCCGTAGAGATAGTTCACGGTCCCGTCCAGGGGGTCGACGACCCAGCGGATACCACTGGTGCCCGCCCGGGACGCCCCCTCCTCGCCGAGGAAGCCGTCGTCCGGCCTGTGCTCGGCCAGAAAGCCGGTGACCAGCTTCTCCGCCGCGATGTCCATCTCGGTGACGACATCGATCGGGCTGGACTTGGTGGCGGCGACGGACAGATCGTCCGGGCGGCCGTCGCGCAACAGCCTCCCGGCCCGGTCGGCGGCCTCCAGGGCCAGGGCGAGCAGTTCGGGGAGCACGGGGTCACTTGTCGCGGTCACGTACATTCCTCACGGTCTGCGGTTCACGGTCTGCGGTCTGCCGTCCGCGGTTTGCGTACGGCGGTTGGCGGTCTTCGGAGCGTGGACGGGAGACGGGCCGCTCACGCGTACGGACTGTCCGCGCCCGCCGCCGCGGGCCGCGGGCCGCGCGCCGGGCAGCAGCCCACCGGGCACAGGTCGTGCGAGGGGCCCAGTGCCCCCAGCGCGCACGGCCGCACCCGCTCGCCGCGCTCCGTCGCCGCCCGTTCCAGCACCAGCTCGCGCACGGCGGCCGCGAATCTCGGGTCCGCGCCCACCGTGGCCGACCGCCGGACCGGAAGCCCCAGCTCGGCCGCCTTGGCCGCCGCCTCCGTGTCCAGGTCGTACAGCACCTCCATATGGTCCGAGACGAAGCCGATGGGCACCATCACGGCGGCCGGCGCCCCGGCGCCGCTCAGCTCTTCGAGGTGGTCGCAGATGTCCGGCTCGAGCCAGGGGATGTGCGGGGCGCCGCTGCGCGACTGGTAGACCAGCCGCCAGGGGCGGTCCACGCCGGTCTCCTCGCGTACCGCGTCCGCGATCACCCGGGCCACGTCCAGATGCTGGCGTACGTACGCCCCGCCGTCGCCGTGCCCGGACACCGGGCCCGAGGTGTCCGCCGCGGTGTCCGGGATGGAGTGCGTCGTGAACGCCAGATGCGCACCCGCCCGGACGACCTCGGGCAGCTCGGCCAGGGCCGTGAGCACCCCGTCGATCATGGGACGCAGGAACCCGGGGTGGTTGAAGTAGTGGCGGAGCTTGTCCACACGCGGCGGTTCGAGACCCTCCGCGGCCAGCGCCGCGAGGGAGTCCGCCAGATTCTCGCGGTACTGACGGCAACCCGAGTAGGAGGCGTAGGCGCTGGTGGTGAGCGTGACGATCCGGCGATGGCCGTCCCGGACCATCTCCCGCAGCGTGTCCGTCAGATACGGGGCCCAGTTCCGGTTGCCCCAGTACACGGGGAGGCCGAGGCCGTGGTCCGCGAAGTCCTTCCGGAGGGCCTCCAGCAGGGCCCGGTTCTGATCGTTGATCGGACTGACCCCGCCGAACAGGAAGTAGTGCTGACCGACCTCTTTCAGCCGCTCCTTGGGGATGCCTCTGCCCCGGGTCACGTTCTCCAGGAACGGGACCACGTCATCGGGTCCCTCGGGGCCGCCGAAGGAGAGCAGGAGCAGAGCGTCGTACGGTGCGGAGTCATGCTGGTCGGACATGTCACCGATCCTCCCACCCGGCACCGACAGCACCGCACCCACCCGCCGTCGACAGCCATCGGCGTGGCGGGAACACCCCGCGGACCGCCGGGGCCCATCCCTGTTCCGAAGGGCGTCGTCCCAGCTCACCGGGGGTGAGGATAACCACGGTGCGCAAAGCGGGACCGGCCCCGTAGCCTGTCAGCGCATCGATACGCCGTACCGGCCGTGCCCTCGGAGAACGTGTTGCCCAGTCCCTATCGCGCCCTTTTCGCCGCACCCGGCACCATGGCGTTCTCCACCGCCGGACTCGTCGGACGGCTGCCGCTGGCGATGACCGGTGTCGGCGTCCTGGCGATGATCTCCGAGCTGACCGGCAGCTACCGGCTCGCCGGACTGGTCACGGCGACCATCGCCCTGGCCGCCGCCGCGATCGGACCCCAGATCGCCCGGCTCGTCGACCGGCACGGGCAGACCAAGGTGCTGCGCCCGGCGACCCTGGTGGCGGCGGGCTCCGGAGCCGGTCTGATCCTCTGCGCGACCGCCGACGCCCCGGTGTGGACGTTCTTCGTGTTCGCCGTCGGAGCCGGCTCCGTCCCCAGCGTCGGCTCGATGGTCCGGGCCCGCTGGGCGGCGATCTACCGCGGCCGGAGCGAGCTGCACACCGCGTACTCCTGGGAAGCCACCGTCGACGAGATCTGCTTCATCGCCGGTCCGCCGCTCGCGATCGGACTCTCCACCGGCTGGTTCCCGGCCGCCGGCCCCTTGCTCGCCGGAATGTTCCTGCTGATCGGCGTGTTCTGGCTGACCGCGCAGAAGGCCACCGAGCCCGTACCCGCCCCGCGCGACGAGCACACCGCGGGCTCCGCGCTGGCCTCCCGCGGTCTGCAGGTGCTGGTGGTGACCTGCGTGGCCACGGGCGTCGTCTTCGGCTCGGTCGAGGTGGTCTCCGTGGCCTTCGCCGATGAGCTGGGAAACAAGGCGGCGTCGAGCCTGGCGCTGGCGATCTACGCGGCCGGTTCCTGTCTGGCCGGACTGGTCTTCGGGCTGCTGCGGCTCAAGGGGGCCGCCGGGCCCCGCTGGCTGCTGGGCGTCTGCGCGATGGCCGTCAGCCTGATCCCGCTCCAGTTCGTCGCGAGCCTGCCTGCCCTCTGCGTGACGCTCTTCTTCGCGGGCCTGGCGATCGCCCCGACGATGGTGACGACCATGGGGCTGGTCGCATCGCACGTCCCCGGCACCAAGCTGACCGAGGGCATGACCTGGGTCAGTACGGGGCTCGCGGTCGGTGTCGCGCTCGGCTCCGGGGCCGCGGGCACCGCCGTCGACGAGTGGGGCGCCCGCGCGGCCTACGGCGTACCGGGGGTTGCCGGGGCGCTGGCCGCCGTGGTGGCGTTCCTCGGGTACCGCCGGCTGCGCGAGCCGGCGCCGACGACGGAGGGGCAGCCGGTCGATGAGCACGATCAGCAGGGCGAACAGGACGCGCGTCTGGCGTAACTGGGCGGGGAACGTCACCGCGCGTCCGGCGCGGGAGGAGTCGCCCGCCTCGGCGGACGAGGTCGCCGCCGCCGTACGGCGGGCCGCCGAGGACGGCCTGACGGTGAAGACGGTCGGAACGGGGCACTCCTTCACGGCCGTCGCCGCCACCGACGGAGTGCTGATCCGTCCGGATCTGCTTACCGGCATCCGGCGGATCGACCGGGCGGCGATGACGGTCACCGTCGGGTCCGGCACCCCGCTGCGCCGGTTGAACGCCGTACTCGCCCGGGAGGGGCTGACCCTCGCCAACATGGGCGACATCATGGCGCAGACCGTCGCCGGGGCGGTCAGTACCGGTACGCACGGCACCGGCCGCGACTCCGGCTCCCTCGCCGCCCAGATCCGGGCCCTGGAGCTGGTCACCGCCGACGGCACCCTGCTGACCTGCGACGCCGACACCCGTCCCGAGATCTTCGCCGCCGCCAGGATCGGTCTGGGCGCCCTGGGGGTGATCACGGCGGTCACCTTCGCGGTCGAGCCCCTCTTCCTGCTGGCCGCGCGCGAGGAACCGATGTCCTTCGACCGGGTCACGGCCGACTTCGACGCGCTGTACGCGGAGAACGAGCACTTCGAGTTCTACTGGTTCCCCCACACGGGTAACTGCAACACCAAGCGGAACAACCGCAGCGCCGGACCCGTGGCCCCGCCGGGGGCCGTCAGCGGCTGGATCGACGACGAACTCCTGTCCAACGGGCTGTTCCAGGTGGCCAATACGGTCGGCCGGGCCGTGCCCGCGACCATTCCGGCGATCGCCCGGCTCGCCAGCCGCGCGCTCTCCCCCCGTACGTATACCGATATTCCCTACAAGGTCTTCACCTCTCCGCGCCGGGTGCGCTTCCTGGAGATGGAGTACGCGGTGCCCCGCGAGGCGTGTACGGCGGCGCTGCGCGAGGTGCGGGCGATGATCGAGCGCTCCCCGCTGAAGATCAGTTTCCCGGTCGAGGTACGGACCGCCCCGGCCGACGACATCACCCTGTCCACAGCGTCGGGGCGGGACAGCGCCTATATAGCCGTGCATTTGTACAGGGGGACGCCCCACCGCGCCTACTTCACGGCCGTCGAGCACATCATGACCGCCCATGACGGGCGCCCGCACTGGGGGAAGCTGCACACCCGGGACGCGGACTATCTGGCGCGCGCCTACCCCCGGTTCGGGGAGTTCACGGCGCTCCGGGACCGGCTGGACCCGGAGCGCCGGTTCGGGAACGACTATCTGCGGCGGGTGCTGGGCGCCTGAACGGGCCGCGGGATCACCGGGCGGTGCCGTCCGTACCGGTGCCGGGTGCCCCCGGCGGCGTACCGGAGCCCTTACCCGTACCCGTGCCCGTACCGCCGCCGTCGGCGCCGGAGGCCGCCCCGTTGTCGCCGCCGGTACCAGGGGGCGGCGGGGCCGGTGAGGTGGGTGACGTGGGTGAGGTGCCGGGGGAGCCGGTGGGGTCGGGCGCCGGGCTCTCGGCGGGAGGCTCCGGGGAGCCGTCCTCCCGGCCCGGACCGGAGCCCTCGCCCTCTTCCGCCGGCGGGGGAGCGGTGGGGGTTCCCCCGGGGGCCGGGCCGTCCTCCCGGTGCCGGTCCCGCTCCGTGTCCGGCTGTCGCGACGGTTCGCGCGGCGGGCCGCTGTCGCCGCCGCCCGTGCCGCCCCGGACGACCGTACCGACGGTGGTGCCCTTGCCGCCGTCGAGGCCGGATCCGGACAGCATCTCGTAGCCGGTGATTCCGGCCATGGCGACGCCGAAGACGACGGCCGCCGCCGCTACGGGCCGCCGCCAGCCCCGTACCCGGGTGCCGTGGATGGTGGCGGCGCCGAACGCCCCGTCGGGCGCGGCGGCGGGTTCCGGGGCCCTGTCCGCCTTCGGACGGCGCCTGCCGGACCGGCCGAGCCCGCCGGAGTCGCGCAGTTGGTCACCGGTACGGCTGAAAAGATGCTGGAAGACCGAGCCGCCGCAGGTGGCGACGATGGAGACGACTCCCGCGCCGATGATCGTGCCGTACACCCCCAGACGGGAGGCGAGTACGGCGGCGGCGACCGCGGCCAGGGCGCTTCCGGCGACCTGGGGGACGCTCAGGTCGAGGTGCCGGGGCCCTTGTTCGGCCGGGTCCGGCGGATCGTTCCGGCGGTTCCGGTTCGCACCGGTGTCCGGGGTCTGTCGCATCGTCGGTCCCTGTTCGCCCTTCGTCGTTTCGCGTACTCATGAGGGACACATCGGGCGAAGTGAATAGTTCCCTTTGGGGAGATTGTGTGAAGGAGAACACCCGTGGCCGCCGCCCCGGTGGCGAACTCCGGCCCGCCGCGTCAACTTCGGCGGCGCGGCAGTCCTCCCTGATGGCCCGAATGGAGTACTGTGGCGAGCCCTGGGCCCGGACTCCCTCACGGGTGCCCGGACCCCCGGGAATGGGGGCCGAAAGCGGCGCTCGATCCGGCGGTGCCGCGATACCGCATGGAAATCTGCACGCAGAGTGATCTCGCGATCACGCTGAGTGGTCAACAGGTAACCGTGCCACAACGGCAATCACGGGCCTGTGCCCGACACGCCGGAGCAACTCGGCAAGGTTGTGGCAGGCTGCACCCGGGCAGGCCACACTCGACTAGCGGAAGCAGCGACGCACAGGTGACGTCGGCAGGCACCACCCGGGAGGTCCCCATGCCCGAACTGCGTGTCGTGGCCGTCTCCAACGACGGCACACGACTGGTGCTCAAGGCTGCGGACAGCACGGAGTACACCCTTCCGATCGACGAGCGGCTGCGGGCCGCCGTGCGCAACGACCGTGCCCGCCTCGGCCAGATCGAGATCGAGGTGGAGAGCCACCTCCGCCCCCGGGACATCCAGGCCCGGATACGCGCGGGAGCGTCGGCCGAGGAGGTCGCCCAGCTGGCCGGTATCCCGGTCGAGCGGGTACGCCGCTTCGAGGGTCCCGTACTGGCAGAGCGCGCGTTCATGGCCGAGCGCGCCCGCAAGACTCCCGTACGCCGTCCCGGGGAGAACTCGGGGCCGCCGCTCGGCGAGGCCGTCCAGGAACGGCTGGTGCTGCGCGGCGCGGAGAAGGACACCGCGTTGTGGGACTCCTGGCGCCGCGACGACGGCACCTGGGAGGTCCTGCTGATCTACCGGGTCGCCGGTGAGCCCCACTCGGCGAGCTGGACCTACGACCCGCCGCGCCGGTTGGTGCAGGCCGTGGACGACGAGGCGCGGGCGTTGATCGGCGAGACCGACGACACCATCGCCGCGCCGGACGCCAGTGTCCCGTTCGTACCGAGGATCGCCCGGCTGCCCCGGGACCGGCCGCTGGACCGGACTCTCGACCGGGCGCCGGAACGTTCCCCGGGCGCGGTCCCCGGCGCGTCCGACGACACCGGTGAGCGCGACTCCCTGACGAGCCTGCTGGAAGCCGTTCCCAGCTTCCGGGGCGACCTGGTCGTGCCGGAGCGCCCGACGGCATCGGAGGCGGCCGCGGAGACCGTGGTCGAGCCCGACGAGGCGGAGGAGAGCGTGGCACCCGCGGCCTCGGCTGGCGCCGGGTCCGCGTACGCCGATGTCCTGATGCCGCGTTCGGTGGCGGGACACCGGGACAGGCTGATCGGGACGACGGACCGGCAGGCCGAGGCGGACGGTGTCCGTCCCGGGCGGCGCGCCGCCGTGCCGAGCTGGGACGAGATCGTCTTCGGGACCCGTCGCAAGAAGCAGGACTGACCCGGGCGCCGCTCCGGTCGGACGGTGGTCCGGGCGGGACGCTCGTGTGCGGTGTGCGGTGTGCGTATGCCTGCGGTCGGACGGGGGCGGCCGGCGCCCTCGGGCCGCGCGGCCGGGGACGTCCGGTGGCCGGTCAGCGGTCGGTCTCGCCCGCGGACGCCCGGACGAACGCGTCGAAGATCCGCTGCTGCGCCGGGTCGTCGTCCGCGGTGTCCTCAGGGTGCCACTGAACGGCCGTCATCCAGTCCTTGGCGCCGACGAGTTCCAGCGCCTCCGGGGTGCCGTCCGCCGCCCTCGCCGTGACCCGCAGGCCGTCGCCGAGCCGGTCCACCCGGTGATGGTGGTAGCAGGACGCCTTCACCGTCTCGCCGCCGATGATCCGCGCGATCCGCGAGCCGGGCCGCAGGGTCACCGGGTGCATCAGATGCCGGTGCCCGGTCTCGGGGCCCCGGGTGTCCTCGTACAGGGTGCCGCCCAGCACGGTGTTGACGATCTGGAGGCCGCGGCAGACCGCGAGGATCGGTAGTCCGGTACGGAGCGCCTGCCGGGCCAGCTCCAGATCGAAGCCGTCCTGCTCGTCGTCGAGACCGTCGGCGAATATGCCGTCGGGGGCGCCGTCGCCGTAACGATGCGGGGCGATATCGCCGCCGCCGGGCAGCAGGACCCCGTCGAAGCGGGCGAGCCGGGCCGCCACGTCGTCCGAGTACGCGATCCCGCCGGGAGCGTACGGATGGACCGTGATGGGCTCACCGCCCGCCCGCCACACCGCGTCCACCAGGGCCCGGGCACTGACCATAGCGGCGTACCGCAGGCCCGAAGCCGAGGCGGAGAAGCGGGCGGGGATCGCGATGAGGGGTCTCGGCAGGGTCACTGGCGGATCCAAGGGTCTGTGCGTCCAGGCCGTCGCCGGACTGCTGCGGAAGACGGGAATCGTACGGCGTCGAACGAATGACGGGCAAGCGACGGCCTGGGGAGGGGAGCCCTCTGGGAAGGACCTGGTACGCGGGTCCGGGGTTGCACGGATCCGGTGATTCATTCCTCCGGGGTCATGCCCGAGAGGGTGTTCCTCTCGATCCGTGTCATGAGCCCGCGCGGCGCGTCCGCCGCGTACTGGGACTCGGGGGTTCTGGCGACCGCGGTCGGGGTGCCATGCGAGTACGCCGCTTCCGCCGCGGTCCGGGGACGGCTGCGGATCTCCGGACCGGACGGGACCGGCGTACGGGAGGGAAGGCGCCGGACGGGAGGGAGCGCGGACCTCCGGTCGGCGAAGGGTGCCCGGATCGGGCGCCGGTCGGTGAGCGGGGGCCGGGCTCGGGGGTGTCGGATGCCGGACACGGGGCTTCGGGTTCGGTTACGGGGTTCTCAGGAAGCGGTCACGGGGCGGTTCGGGGTTCGGTACACGGGGTCGGTTCAACAGGCGGTCGGTTCAACGGGCCTCTTGAGCAGACCTCTTAAACAGGTCTCTTGCACAAGTCGGGTCACGGTTGCGAAAGATTCCGGACGGGCCGGTTCCGGGTCGGTGACCCGGGTGGCCGGCTGGTCGGTTGGTCGGTCCGGCGTGGACCGGCCCGTCCGGGCGGCGGAAGGGCCGGTTCAGGCCCGGCGGTGCGTGGTCTGGCGCGCCGCCCGGGCCTCCTTCTCGGCCTCGTGCCACAGCCGCTGGAGCATCCGCCGCCGCTCCAGCGGTCGCATCCGGGCGATCGCGATCTCCGCGCAGGCCACCCCGTCGGCCCACGGCATCGTCACGACGCCGCGCTGGCGCGCGATGCCGGTCACCGCGGCCCCCTGCGGGTGCACCCGTGCCGGATGCCGGTGGTCGACCGGGCGCCCGGCGCCCCGGGTGTCGGTGCCCCGTGACTCGGAGGCCGCCGCCCGTGCGTCGGCCCGCTGCTTCTGCTGCTGCGGGCTGAGCCGGGAGAGATTGCGCACATGCACGACCTTGCGCCGGCCCGCGAGCAGGTCGGCCTGCAGCTCCGGGCCGAGTTCGAGGACCGAGAGCTTGGAGGAGATGGTCGACTGGGCGATCCCGAGCCGCTTGGCGGCCTTGTTCTGGGAGCCGTAGAACTCCACCAGCTTCTTGAGCGCGTACGCCTGCTCCAGCGGATTCATGTCGTCGCGGTGCACATTGGCGACGAACGCCGCTTCCAGGAGGGAGCGGTCGGTCGAGACGAGCGCGTCGTCGACGCTGACGCGGACGGAGGCCAGGTCCGCCCGCCGGGCCGCTTCGAGTCGGCGGTGGCCGTCGACCACGATGTACCGGGCGCCCGGGGCCAGTTCGTGCGCACGGGCCGGCCGCTCCCGTACATACGCCTCGACCGAGGCGACCGTGATCGCGTTGACGAGCCCGATCTCCCGGATGCTGGTGGTCAGCGGATCGAGGTCGCGCAGCTCCCGGGGGTTGTCCGGGTTCTGGCCGATCGCGTCGAGCGGCAGCTCCGACGGCTGCCCGGCTTCGGTTTCCCGGTGGTCCGTGTCACTCTGGGGTCGTGTCTTGAGCGTCCTGTCGGTCTCGATGAACATATCGAATGACATGCTGGTGAGCCCTTTCCTCTTGCTAGCCGCCCGAGTTCCCCGTGTTCAAGCCCGAGCAGACGGCAAATGTCCCAGAGTCCACCGGCCAGACCCTGGCCAACTGATTGCCAAGCGCTTGCCACCGAGCGGGGTGATTGCGGAGGATTCACGACATGACCGATGGGGGAATGCGGTTCCGGATCCTCGGCGGCCTGGAATGGACCGCCAGGGGAGCGTCCTTGCGCATCGGGCGGCGCCGGGAGCGGCTGCTGCTCGGGCTGTTGCTGCTCGACGTCGGACGCGTGGTTCCGGCAAACCGACTGATCAGTCTGCTTTGGGACGAGGGACAGCCGCCGTCGAGCGCCAGAGGCAGTCTCCAGGTCCATGTCTCGCGGCTCCGCGGCAGGTTCACGGCCGAGGACGCCGAGCACTACGGCTTCGCACTGGTGAAGTCGGGCGACGGCTACCAGATCGAGGGCGATCCCGACGCGGTCGACCTCCACCGGTTCCGTTCGTCGCTGCTGCGGGCCGAGCGCGCCGACAACCTCGACGAGCGGCTGCGCCTGCTCGACCAGGCGCTCGCCGACTGGGGCGGCCCGGTGCTCGCGGGCACCGCGCCCGAGGGCCTGGTGCGCCGTCTGGGCGCCGGATTCGAGGAGTCGTACATCTCCGCCGTCACCCAGCGCGCGGAGACCCGGCTGCTGCTGGGGCGTCGGGAGCTGGTCCTGGAGGAGCTGGCGCGGGCCACGGCCGACCATCCGCACCACGAGCGGCTCGCCATGCTCCGGATGATCGCCCTGTACCGGGCCGATCACCGGGGCGAGGCGCTGGAGGTCTACAACGAGACCCGGACGCGGCTCGCGGAGGACCTCGGCCTCGATCCCGGTGCCGACCTCCAGCAGGTGCAGAACATGATCCTGCGGGCCGATCCGCTGCTGCTGGACGACGCGGTGGTCCCCCGTACGGAACGGGGCCGGGGCGATACGTCGGGCCGGTCCGGGTGGTTCCTGGGAGCCGTGCCCAACCCCCGCGGGGGAGGGTCCGGCGGGTGGCGGCAGGGCTTCGGGGGACGGGTCCTCACCGACCGGGGCCGGGCGGCGGAGGCCGCGCCGGACGACGACGGGGAGGGGCCCGACGGGTTCCGCACGGGCCGGGGCGCACGCCGGCCTTCGGACGGACCCCGGGGCGGTGAGTCCGGCCGTGGGCCGGTGGCCGAGGGCGGCCCGGCGGACGGGCCGGCGGCGGCCGCGCATATCTGCGAGACCGGCCACGACGTCGACCACGGACACCGCCGTGTGCCGACGCCCGGTCAGGACCGTGCCCCCGGTCCCGCAGCCGCCCGTAACGCCGAACAGGGGCAGGGCCAGGGATACGGCCAGGGTCGCGGCCAGGGATACGGCCAGGGACACGGCCACGGGCCGGTCGCCGCGTACGGCCACGACCACGCGCGCACCCACGACGAGTGCGACGCGGAGTTCGTACGGCCCGAGGCCGAGTCCGTCCAGCGTCAGTCCCGGACCGGTGCCTTCATCGGGCGGGCCAAGGAACTGGCCCAGATGGGGCGGCTCGTGGAGGAGGCGCGGGGCGGCTCCGGCGTGCTGATGATCGTGGGCCCGGCCGGCAGCGGCAAGACGGCGCTGGCCCTTCAGTGGTGCCGCGGATCCCGGGACGCCTTCCCCGACGGCCAGCTCTTCCTCGATCTCCGCGGCCACAGCGACGAGAGCCCGATGCGCCCCAAGGAGGCGCTGTCCGGTTTGCTGCGCGCGCTGGGGATCGCGTACCAGAACATTCCGCATGAGCTCGCCGAGATGGCGGAGCTGTATCAGAGCACCCTCGCCGACCGGCGCGTACTGATCGTTCTGGACAATGCGGAATCAGCCGATCAGGTACGACAACTGCTGCCGTACGACACCGGATGCCTCGCCCTGGTCACCAGCCGTAACCGGCTGGGGTCGCTGATCGTCACCCATGGCGCGTCGATGCTGCCGCTGCGCCCCTTGGCGTCGGACGACGCCAAGGCGCTGGTCCGCAGCGTCGTGGGGATCCGCAGGGCCGACGCGGAGCCCGAGGCGATGAACGACCTGGTCGCCATCTGCGGGCGCAGTCCGCTGGCGCTGCGGATCGCCGCCGCGAACCTCGCCCTGCACCCGGACAGTCTGATCGCCCACCATGTGCGGGAGCTGCGCTCGGGGAATCCCCTGGAGACGCTGGCGGTGGCGGGCGATCCGGACTCCGCGGTACGCCGGACGTTCGAGCTGTCGTACCGGCGGCTCGACCCGGACGCGCGGGACGCCTTCCGTACGCTGGGGATCCTGCCCGGGCCCGCGACGACGGTCCCCGCGGTCGCGGCGCTTCTGGGGCGCTCGGTGCAGGCGGCGACCCGGATTCTCGACCGGCTCTTCGCCGAGCACTTGGTGGAGCGGATCGGCCGGGACCGGTTGAGACTGCACGATCTGATCTGGTGGTACGCGAGGCTGCTTTCGGAAGCAGGGGATCCGGTTCCATCCCAGCGGGAGGCGCGCCGCCGGCTGCTCCGCTGGTACGCGGCGTCGGCGGACTCCGCGGCCCGCTGTCTCTATCCGCAGATGCTCCGGCTGGAGGTGGCGCCGGTGGCGGCGGACGCGGCTCCGGCCGTCTTCGACGACCCGCAGCGGGCGGCCGACTGGTTCGACGCGGAACACGCGGATCTCGTGAGGCTGATCGACGCCGAGGCGGCGGAACTCCCCGGAGACACCGGCACAGGGGGTGCGGGACTCCCGGAGCACGGTGGTTGGACGGGCGGTGAGGATTCGGACACGGCGCCTGACCCCAGTGTCTGGATCATCGCCGACATCCTGCGGGGCTACTTCTGGCTCCGCCGCCATACCGACTCCTGGCTCGCCGTCGCCACCGTCGCACTGCGGACGGCGCGCGAGGCCGGGGACGTCAAGGGGCAGGCGGCGGCCCATCAGAGCCTGGGGCTCGTCAGCTTCACCAAGGGCGATCTGGAACGGAGCCGTAACCACTTCGAGCGTGCCATCGAGCTGGCCAGGCGGGCCGGGTGGGGTGTCGCCGAGTCCGTCGCGCTCTCCAATCTCGCGGGGGTCTCCGGCGACCTCGGACGGCTGAGCCGGGCCGCCGAGTACTACGGCCAGTCGATCGCCATCAACCGCAAGCTGCGGCGCAGCCCGTCCCAGCCCTTCCTCGGCCTCGGAGAGGTGCTGCACAGCATGGGGCGGCTGCGGGAGGCGGAACGGCTCTGCCGCCGGGCCCTCGCCCTCTCCCGCAAGATCGGCGCCCCGGACAGCCCGTCGCGGATCAGCTGCACCCTGGCGACGATCTCCCTGGATCTGGGGCTGCTGGTGACGGCCCAGGAGCTCGCCATGACGTCCCGCCGGGGCTTCCAGGCCATCGGGAATCTGCCGGGCGAGGCCGAGGTTCTCAGCGTGCTCGCCCTGATCGGAGCCGAGGCCGGGGACGGCCACGGCGCGCTGCGGGCGGCGCTGACGGCGTGTCGGCTCAGCCGGCGCTCGGGGCGCCCCCGGCTGCGGATGGACGCCATGATCGCCATGGGGCACGCCCGGTATCAGCTCGGCCAGTACGAGCGGGCCTTCGAGCACTTCAGGCTCGCCCGGGACACGGCCGAGAGCATCGGCTATCTGAAGGGACGCACGATGGCCCTGCTGGGCCTCGGCGTCTGCGCGGCCCGGATGTACCGGCCGTTGGAGGCGCTGGGGTACGCGGCGTCGGCCCTCAGTCTTGCCAAGGAGTCCCAGCTTCGGCTCCAGGAGGGGCACGCGCAGGCCGTGATCGCGCTGTCGCAGGCGGCGTGCGGGGACACGGCGTCGGCGGCGCGGGCCGGGCGGCTCGCGGAGGACATCTACTCCAGTACCGGGTACCGGCCGCTGCACTCGCCCTTCGGGCGGCCCATGGAGGGGCTGCCGTCGGAGGACGGGTATGTGGAGCTGTGTCTGCCGAACTGATCGTGGCGGGGGTCGTTGTCAGTGCCGTTGGGTACGGTTTTTCGACCGGCAGGAACCGGGGCTGTCGAACCGGGTGCTGTCGAATCGGTGATGGGGCGCCCGTCGATTCGGGATCGCCGATGCGGCGCTGATGATGCGGCACCGGTGATGCGGCATCGGTGATTCGGCGCCCGAGGGACGGGTACGGCTCCGGGCGAACGTGGTTCCGGCCCGGATCGGTTCTGGGCGAACGAGGCCCGCTTCAGGCCGTTTCGGGCGGCTCCGGGTCGCTCGGGCGGCTTCGGGTGGGTTCCGGCCGGCGGCGAAAGGTGCGCGACGCATCCGTGTCGCGTTTGGGCCGAACGGGTGAGGGGCGGGAGGATAGGGCCATGAGCAGGTACGAAAGGTACGACGTCACCGACGAGCAGTGGGAGGGCCTCGCGCAGGTCGTGCCGTTGCGCGGGCGCGACGAGTGGCCGTCGCGGGTGGACCACCGCACCGTTCCCCAGGACTACGCGGCGGCGAGACAGCGGCGGTTCATCGTGTTGCGGGTGCAGATCTTCGCGGACGCACGGGAGGTCGCCGAGTATCTGATCGCCGGGATTCCGGTGCTGCTCGACCTGACGAGCGCGGACACGGATGTGGCGAAGCGGATCCTCGACTTCAGCAGTGGAGTCGTCTTCGGGCTCGGCTGTGGGATGCACCGGGTCGACCGGAACGTCTTTCTCCTGACCCCGGTCGGGACGGAGGTCGACGGGATGGCGGAGGCTGCCACCGGCACCTTCACCACCACACCGCTGCCGAGATCCTGAGTCCGCCGATCCGTCGGTCCTGAGTCTGCCGGTCCTGAGTCTGACGGGCCCTCCGCCCGTCGGCCGTCGTCCCGGCCGTTGTGCCGGGGCGTCCGGGGCGTCCGGGGCGGGCGCGGGGGTGTTCCCGTCCCGCCGGGTCGCCCGTTCGTAGGAAGGTCCGCGCGACAAAACGGTTCGGCGCCGACGGGGCTGCGTACCGTCCGGCGCATGGACGAGAACGCGCCGCTCGGCGCCGTGCCCATCTCCCGCCCCGCCGGGCCCCCTTCCCACCGGACCGCTGTCACCACCGACGCGCCGCCGCTCCGCCCCACCGTCACCGAGGTGCGGCTCTCGGCCTTCAGAACTCACCGGAGCGCGAGCTTCCGGCTGACGCCGCTGACCCTGTTCGCGGGCGCCAGCGGCAGTGGCAAGTCCAGCGTTTTACAGGCGTACGAGGCCCTCGGCGCGCTCGCCGGGGGCGCCGGTCTCGATGAGGTCTTCCCCGATCCCGCGGCCTGTGTGCCGGAGTGGGCCGACGCCGACGCGCAGGGGCGCCGTGGCTTCCGGATCGGCTGTACGGTCGAAGGCCCGGCCGGTGCCGTACGGCTCGATCTCGCGGTTCAGGCCGAGCCCGCCCTGCGGATCGTGGGGGAGCGGCTCACCTGTGCCGGGCGGACCCTGCTCAGTACGGCGCTGCGCGACCCCGAACGGCCCTCCGTGCAGGCGGAGTGGCTGACCGCGGGATCCGTACCGGTGACCCGGGCCCCGCTGCCCGACGACCGGCTCGGTACCTCGTTGCTGCCGCTCCGGGTGGCGGGCAAGACGGCGGGCCAGCTGCTGGTGCTCGCCGCGGCGGAGCAGGTTGTGGTCGCGCTCCGTTCGGTCTTCGCCTGCGATCCGCAGCCGCGTGGGATGCGGCGGCCCGTGGCGGCCGGCGACGGACGGCTCCGGCGGAGCTGCGGCAATCTGGCGGAGGTGCTGCACAGGACCCGGGACCAGTGCGCCAGGCGGCACGCCCGGCTGACCGCGGCGGCGCGGACGGGGTGCGCGGGGGAGGTGGCCGAACTGGCGGTGGAGGAGCTGTCGGACGGGACGCTGAGGGCGCTGCTGGAGCGGGGTCCCGGGCGGGCGGCCACGCCGGTGGAGCGGCTGGGGGAGGGCGAACTGCGGTTTCTCGCGCTGGCGCTTGTGCTGCTCACCGGGCCGGGAGTGCTGGCCATGGACCGGGCGGCGGAGATCCCGGACGCGTACCAGTCGCTCACCGTCCTGGCCGACGGATTCGACCGCGGTCTCGACGCCCACCAGTCACGGGAGTTGGTGGCGCTGGCCGCGGAGATGGCGACGCGGGGGCACGTACGGCTGGTGGGTTCGGTGTGCGACGCCTCGTTCGCGCGGGGGCTCGCGGGGGTGTCGGTGGTAGACCTGGTGCCGTGACGGAACGGAACGGTGGAGCGGACGGTACGGGACACGAGGCGGGCGGCGAGCCGCGCGGCGGCGCGGGAGGGGGCGACGGCCTTGATGTCGCGGCGCTCCAGCGCAGGCTCGTGGAGTTCGCCGAGGCGCGGGAGTGGGGGCCGTACCACACGCCCAAGAATCTGGCCGTGGCGCTGAGCGTCGAGGCGGCCGAACTGGTGGAGATCTTCCAGTGGCTGACGCCGGAGCAGTCGGCTCGGGTGATGGCGGACGCGGAGACGGCGCACCGGGTACGGGACGAGGTCGCCGACGTCCTCGCGTATCTGCTGCAATTCTGCGCGGTCCTGGGGATCGACGCGCCGGCCGCGCTCTCGGACAAGATCGACCGCAACGAGAAGCGGTTTCCGCGGCCTTGAGCCGGCCGCGGGGCGGCGGACGAAAGTCGACGGGGCCCCGGGCGGGCGGCCGGAGGGATGGATGGTCCCCGGACGGGTGGGGGTGCCGGTGGCCGTTTGGTCGTGCCCGGTCGCCGGGCCGGCCGGGCTTTCCGTGGCTTTTGGGGGGAGTTGAGGGTGATGGGGATCCTGGTATCGGGCCTTGTGGATCATGAATTTGTCACTCTCCGGAGTTATCGAGTTATTAACATCTGGCTTCCTGTCCATAGATTTCCGTTTTCCTCTGGCGTTTTGACTCAAAGACCTTCACGCTGGGTAATGAAACTGTGGGCAGACAGTCGTACGATCGGGGGCGGCGTACATGGACGCGGAGCGACTCATCGACATGAGTCGGCACGCCCTTGCGCGGAGCAGGGTGCTTTCCGAGGTGGTGGTCGAGGCGTGGCAGGCGCAGCTGTTGGCACAGACGATCGGTGCGCGGCTGGTGGCCCTCGGACCGCCGGAGCTGAGCAGAGACGCGCGAGGGCTCGCCGAGACCGGTGGCCCCGGCTCGGGAGACTTGGACCGCCCCGGCGGTTTCGAACCCGTGAAGGGCGAGATCAGGGCCGCCCGGCTGATGGGTATCGACGATCCCCGTGAGGCGCTGATCGCGCTCGGTGCGCTGCTCGCCGAGGTGGGGATAGCCCTCGTCGGGGTGGCGTGCGCCACGGACGAGGAGGGGTTGTACTGGCACTGCATCGAGGCGATGGACGCCGCCGACGAGGCGGGTGACAGGGTGCGGGCGATGCTTCGCAGGCTCGCGTCCGGTGATCTGGCGGGCCGGGACCTGCGCAGGCCGCCGGGCGGGGTCGGGGAGCGCGCGGGCCCGTCGGACGCTCCCGTGGGCCACCGGGATCCGGTGGATCCGGTCGGTCGCGTGGATCCGGGGAGTCCGGTCGGCGGCCCGGGTCCGGCACTGCCGCCGGGGCCGGTGCCGGGCGCGCGGCCCAGGGCGAGTGGGGCCGTGACCTCCCATGTGCCGCTGCCGCCGAGGTCCGGCCGGGCGTCCGGTGCGGCCGGTCGGCGCCCCCGGTCGTCCGGTCGTCCGGAGAGCCCGCCGGACGGGGCGGCGGAAGCCGACGGAGCACACGGGCTCCCGGGCGCCGTGGACTCGGCGGCGGGAGCGTCGTGACCGGGCGCGGGGCCGGACGTCCGAAGGCCCGGCGTCCGAAGGCCCGGCGTCTGGTCATCGCACGCCTGGTGACCGGCTCGACCGGCTCGACCGGACCGACGGGACCCATCGGGCTGACCCGGCTGACCGGACTGGTCGGGGCGATGGGCTGGTTGGTGACCGGGTGTCTGCTGGCCTGCCGTCTCGTGGCCGCGCGTCCGGAAGGGCGGATGCCCCGCCGGCGGACGCGAGCCGGGGCGGCCGGGATCGACCGGACCGGCGGTTTCGGCCCGCCGCACCGGTCGGGCGGGCGAGGCCGACGGGTTCCGGACACTCCCGGGGGTGCAGGATGGAGCCATGCATCTGCGCATCTTCACCGAGCCCCAGCAGGGCGCGACCTACGACACCCTTCTGACCGTCGCCAAGGCCACCGAGGACCTCGGATTCGACGCCTTCTTCCGCTCGGACCACTATCTGGCCATGGGGTCCGCCGATGGACTGCCCGGCCCGACCGACGCCTGGATCACTCTTGCCGGGCTGGCCCGGGAGACCAGCCGGATCCGGCTGGGCACGCTGATGACGGCGGGCACCTTCCGGCTCCCGGGCGTCCTTGCCATCCAGGTCGCCCAGGTCGACGCGATGTCGGGCGGCCGGATCGAGCTCGGTCTCGGCGCCGGCTGGTTCGAGGGGGAGCACCAGGCGTACGGCATCCCCTTCCCCAAGGAGAAGTTCGCCCGGCTGGAGGAGCAGCTGGCGATCGTCACGGGCCTGTGGTCCACGCCCGTGGGGGAGACGTTCTCGTACGAGGGCGCGCACTACCGGCTCACGGACTCGCCCGCCCTGCCCAAGCCCGCGCAGGACCGGGTGCCGGTCCTGATCGGCGGTCACGGGGCGACACGTACCCCGCGGCTCGCCGCGCGATACGCGGACGAGTTCAACATCCCGTTCGCCTCGGTCGAGGACACCGAGCGGCAGTTCGGCCGGGTCCGGGCCGCGGCGGAGGCCCACGGCCGCCGCCCCGACGACCTGGTGTACTCGAACGCGCTCGTGGTCTGCGTCGGCCGGGACGACGCCGAGGTGGCACGGCGGGCGGCGGCCATCGGCCGGGAGGTCGACGAACTGAAGACGAACGGTCTCGCCGGATCGCCCGCCGAGGTCGTCGACAAGATCGGGCGGTACGCGGCCGTCGGCTCGTCCCGGATCTACCTCCAGATGCTCGACCTCTCCGATCTCGACCATCTGGAGCTGATCTCCGCCCAGGTCCAGTCCCAGCTGGGCTGACGACCGTGCGCCCCGCTCGCCCGCTCGGTGATGTGCTCGCCCGGGGCGCCCTCGTGCTCGACGGCGGCCTGGCCACCCTGCTGGAGGAGTGGGGGCACGACCTCTCGGGGGAGCTGTGGTCGGCCCGGCTGCTGATGGACGAGCCCGGGGTGATCGGGGCGGCGCACCGCGCCTACGCCGCGGCGGGCGCCCGCGTTCTGACCACGGCGAGCTACCAGGCGTCCTTCGAGGGATTCGCCCGGGGCGGTAAGGGACGGGCGGCGGCCGAGGCGTTGTTCGCCCGGAGCGTCGCGCTCGCCAGGTCAGCCGCCGACGAGGCCGGTGCCGAGACCTGGGTCGCGGCCTCGGTGGGACCGTACGGAGCGGTCCTCGCGGACGGCGGCGAGTACCGCGGGCGGTACGGCCTCTCGGTCCGGGAGCTGGAGCGCTTCCACCGGCCCCGGATCGAGGCCCTGGCCGCCGCCGCGCCGGACGCGCTGGCGCTGGAGACCGTGCCGGACGCGGTGGAGGCGGAGGCGCTGCTCCGGGCCGTCGAGGGCTGCGGGGTGCCGGTATGGCTCTCGTACACCATCAGTGGTGAGCGGACCCGCGCCGGGCAGGACCTCGGTCCGGCCTTCGGGCTGGTCCGGGGAGTCGACCAGGTGATCGCGGTCGGGGTGAACTGCTGTGAACCGGCCGACACCGCGGGGGCCGTGGCCCTGGCGGCCGAGGTCACCGGCAAACCGGTGGTGGCCTATCCGAACAGCGGGGAGGCGTGGGACGGGCGGCGCAAGGAATGGTACGGGCCGGTCCGTTACGACCCGGGGCGGGTACGCGACTGGCTCGAAGCGGGTGCCCGGCTGGTCGGCGGTTGTTGCCGGGTCGGCCCCGGCACCGTGGAGGGCATCGCGGCGGCCGTCTCCGGTGAGACCCCGCCCGGTTCCGCCCCGCCCGGTTCCGCCCCGCCCGGCGGCACGCCGTCCGGCGGCAGCGGGCCCATCCGGGGTTGAACGGCACGCCCGCCCGCGCTCGCCGACGGGCCGGGTGAAGTGCGCACGTACGACCGGGGCCTTGGTGTCCGGGCCGTCTTGTCCGGGCGGCGGGGAATTAATCCGCACCCGGATCGGTGGGAAACCCCCATAATCGGTCAGGTGTTCCTAACGATCCGTACCACCGGCACCGCCGAGCGACCCGCGACCGACTTGGGCTTCCTGCTGCACAAGCATCCCGACAAGGCGCAGTCGTTCACCACCTCGCACGGGCGGGCCCATGTCTTCTACCCCGAGGCGTCCGCCGAGCGGTGCACGGCGGCACTGCTGCTGGAGGTGGACCCCGTGGCGCTCGTGCGCCGAGGCAAGGAGAAGGGGCGCGGCGGCGCGCCGGACGCGGCACTCGCGCAATACGTCAACGACCGGCCGTACGCCGCCTCCTCCCTCCTCTCCGTCGCGCTGAGCACCGTCTTCCGCAGCGCCCTGCGCGGAATCTGCGAGTCGAGGCCCGAACGGGCCGAGGAGCCGATGCCGTTGCGGATCGAGGTGCCCGTCCTGCCCGCTCGCGGCGGCCCCGACCTGGTCACCGCGTTGTTCGCACCGCTCGGCTGGGCGTCCGTCGATGCCGTTCCGGTGGCGCTGGACGAGCAGTTCCCCGAATGGGGCGACTCGCGTTACGTCCGGCTCGTCCTGGAGGGTGAACTGCGGCTCGCGGACGCCCTGCGGCAGCTCTACGTACTCCTGCCGGTCCTCGACGACGCCAAGCACTACTGGGTCGCCCCCGACGAGGTCGACAAGCTCATCCGCGCGGGAGAGGGCTGGCTCGCCGACCACCCCGAACGCAAGCTCATCACCAACCGCTACCTCGCCCGCCGCTGGAGCCTGACCCGGCAGGCCACGGAGCGTCTGGAACTGGTCCGGCTGGCCGAAGCCGACTTCCTCGACGTCGAGGAGGTCGACAATGCCGTGGACGAGACGACCGATACCGAGGAACGCCCGGTTCCACTCGCCGAACAGCGGCGGGAGGCGATCCTCGCGGTCCTGCGCGACTCCGGCGCGAGCCGCGTCCTCGACCTGGGCTGCGGACAGGGCCAGCTCGTACAGGCGCTCCTCAAGGACGTCCGCTTCACCGAGATCGTCGGGGTCGACGTCTCCGTCCGGGCGCTGACCGTCGCCGCGCGGCGGCTGAAGCTGGACCGCCTCGGCGAGCGGCAGGCCGGTCGCGTCCAGCTGCTCCAGGGTGCGCTCACCTACACCGACAAGCGGCTCAAGGGCTATGACGCCGCCGTGCTGAGCGAGGTCGTCGAGCATCTCGATCTGCCGCGGCTGCCCGCCCTGGAGTACGCGGTCTTCCGCGCGGCCCGGCCCGCGACCGTGATCGTCACCACCCCGAACGTCGAGTACAACGTCCGCTGGGAGTCCCTCCCCGCCGGACACGTACGCCACGGGGACCACCGCTTCGAGTGGAGCCGGGCGGAGTTCCGGAGCTGGGCGGAGACGGTCGCCGAACGGGACGGCTACACCGTCGCCTACCTCCCGGTGGGGCCCGACGACCCCGAGGTCGGGCCGCCTACCCAGATGGCGGTCTTCACCCGGGTCGACGCCGACCCCGCCGACCGCGGCGGCCGGAGCCGTACCGGAAACGACCGAACCGGCGACGGCCGCACCAGCGACGTCCGAACCGGGCGCGACGGCACCGGGCACCACGACACCGAGAAGGAGGCGAAGGCCGCATGACCACCCACGAGACCGGCAGCACCGGCATCAACGACACCACGGGCATCAACGACAGCACGGGCGACGGCGGCATCGCCGCCGTGGCACCGGCCGGGCGGCGTCTGCCGGTCACCGACCTCTCCCTCGTCGTCCTCGTCGGCGCCAGCGGAGCCGGCAAGTCCACCTTCGCCCGCCGCCACTTCAAGCCGACCGAGATCATCTCCTCGGACTTCTGCCGCGGCCTGGTCGCCGACGACGAGAACGACCAGTCGGCCAGCAAGGACGCCTTCGACGTCCTCCACTACATCGCGGGCAAGCGGCTCGCCGCCGGACGGCTGACCGTCGTCGACGCCACCAACGTCCAGGCCGAGAGCCGCAAACAGCTCGTCCGGCTGGCCCGCGAGCACGACGTCCTGCCCATCGCGATCGTCCTCGACATGCCCGAGGAGGTCTGCGCCGAACGGAACGCCGGCCGCCCCGACCGGGCCGACATGCCCCGCCGGGTCATCAAGCGGCACCGTGCCGAACTGCGCAGATCCCTGCGCGCCCTGGAACGCGAGGGCTTCCGCAAGGTACACATCCTGCGCGGCACGACCGAGGTGGACACGGCCGAAGTCGTCCTCGAACGGCGTTACAACGACCTCCGGCACCTCGCCGGCCCCTTCGACATCATCGGCGACATCCACGGCTGCCGCTCCGAACTGGAGACCCTGCTGGCCGCGCTCGGCTACGAGAACGGGGCGCATCCGCAGGGCCGGACCGCGGTCTTCGTCGGCGACCTGGTGGACCGCGGGCCCGACAGCCCCGGCGTACTGCGGCTGGTGATGTCCATGGTGGCCTCCGGCAACGCCCTCTGCGTCCCGGGGAACCATGAGAACAAGCTCGGCCGTTACCTCAAGGGACGCAACGTCCAGCACACCCATGGTCTCGCCGAGACCATCGAACAGCTGGAGCGGGAGGACGAGAAGGACCCCGCCTTCCGGGATCGCGTACGGGAGTTCATCGACGGCCTGGTCAGCCACTATGTGCTCGACGGCGGTGACCTCGTCGTCTGCCACGCCGGTCTGCCGGAGAAGTACCACGGCCGCACCTCCGGCCGGGTCCGCTCCCACGCGCTCTACGGCGACACCACGGGCGAGACCGACGAGTTCGGCCTGCCGGTGCGCTACCCCTGGGCCGAGGAGTACCGGGGCCGGGCCGCCGTGGTCTACGGACACACCCCGGTACCCAACACCTCCTGGATCAACAACACCATCTGCCTCGACACCGGAGTCGTCTTCGGCGGCCGGATGACCGCCCTGCGCTGGCCCGAGCGCGAGCTGGTGGACGTCCCCGCCGAGAAGGTCTGGTACGAACCGGTGAAACCGCTGCTCACCGAGGCCCCGGGCGCCCGGGAGGGACGACCGCTCGACCTGACCGACGTCCAGGGGCGCCGCGTCGTCGAGACCACCCATATGGCCCGGGTCGGAGTCCGGGAGGAGAACGCGGCCGCCGCCCTGGAGGTGATGAGCCGCTTCGCGGTCGACCCCCGGCTGATGGTCTATCTGCCGCCGACGATGGCCCCCACCGCGACCTCGACGGTCGAGGGATATCTGGAGCACCCGGCCGAGGCGTTCGCGCAGTACCGCGAGGACGGTGTGGACCGGGTCGTGTGCGAGGAGAAGCACATGGGCTCCCGTGCCGTCGCCCTGGTCTGCCGGGACGCCGCGGCCGCCTACGAACGCTTCGGCGTCGGTACGGCGGACGGCACCGGCGGCCCGACCGGCGCGCTGTACACCCGTACCGGACGGCCGTTCTTCTCCGACGAGTCCTTCACCGAGCGGATTCTGGACCGGCTGCGGTCGGCCGTGACGGCCGCCGGGCTCTGGGACGAGCTGGACACCGACTGGCTGTTGCTCGACGCCGAGCTGATGCCCTGGTCGCTCAAGGCCTCCGGTCTGCTCCGCAACCAGTACGCGGCCGTCGGTGCCGCAGCCGGAGCCGTCTTCCCGGCGGCCACGCAGGCGCTGAAAGCCGCCGCCGCCCGGGGCGTCGACACCGGCGCACTCGCGGCCGCGCAGCGGGAGCGGGCCGCGGACGCCGAGGCCTTCGTCGACGCGTACCGCCGCTACTGCTGGACGACGGACGGACTGGACGGCGTACGGCTCGCGCCGTTCCAGATCCTCGCCGTCCGCGGACGGTCCCTCGCGGGTCTGCCCCACGACGAACAGCTCGGACTCCTCGACCGCCTGGTGGAACACGACCCCACCGGACTCCTCCAGGTCACCCGGCGGCTGATCGTCGACACCGGTGACGAGGAATCCGTCCGCGCCGGGACCGACTGGTGGCTGGAGATGACCGGACGCGGCGGCGAGGGCATGGTGGTCAAGCCGCTCCAGCCGCTCGGGCGCACCCCGAAGAACGCACTGGTCCAGCCCGGGGTCAAGGTCAGGGGACGGGAGTACCTGCGGATCATCTACGGTCCGGAGTACACCCGCCCGGTCCACCTGGAACAGCTGCGGAAGCGATTCCTCAACCACAAGCGGTCGCTCGCGCTGCGGGAGTACGCCCTCGGTGTCGAGGCACTCGACCGGCTCGGCGGCGGTGAGGCGCTCTGGCGGATCCACGAGGCCGTGTTCGCGGTCCTGGCACTGGAGTCCGAGCCGGTGGACCCGAGGCTCTGACGCGGTCCGGGACCGTTCCGGGGGAACGGTCCCGGAACGTTCCCCCGCCCGTCCGGCATCGGACGGGCGGGGGAGAAGGTACCGGAGTCCAC
>NZ_JBHYZV010000022.1:0-96625 GCF_042753905.1 Streptomyces sp. NPDC059248
GTCGGGACCCGTACGCGGACGGCCGGGCCGTCCTTGCTGCTCCCAGGGAAGGAATCGAACCCTCATTCAATGGACCAAAACCATTTGTCCTGCCATTAGACGACCTGGGAAGGCATCCGAGGTGACGGGTCTCACGACCGGGCGATCACCGGGACAGCCCCTACTATGCCGTACGGCCCGCCTCCCCCGCGACGGTGTACGAGCCGGATAGTGGCGGGTACGGGACGGTGCCGGGGCCGGCGGGGGGTCTGCCCGGGGGCTGCTCCGGGCCTGCTCGGGGTCCGTGCCGGTTCGGCCGGGGCCGTGCCGGGGTCCGTGCCGGGGTCCGTGCCGGTTCGGCCGGGGTCCGTGCCGGGGGTCGTGGCGGGATCGGCCGGGGCCGTGCCGGGGCTGCCCGGGGACGACGGCGGAATCGCGGGAAACACCCCGGGTGTTCGCCGTCCGCCGCCCGTAGGGTGGAGCGCATGACCACAACGGGGGCACACCAGGAAGCGACGGGCACGACGCCCCGTTCCTGGCTGTGGTGGGGACGGCGGCGAAGCGTCGCGCTTGATGTGGGGCTCGGGCTCGTCTCCGCCTTGGAGTGCGCTCTCGAGGGCTGGCGATTCGCGGAACGCACCGCGACCCCCGTCGCCCTCGGAGTGCTGTTCGGAATGATCGCCGGGGCGTCGCTCGTCCTGCGCAGACGCTGGCCCATCGCGGTCGTCCTCGTGGGGATCGCGATCACACCGGCCGAGATGGGCTATCTGCTCACCATCGTCGGCCTCTACTCGCTCGCCGCGTCCGAGGTGCCGCGGCGGATCACCGCCACGCTGACCGGGATGTCGCTGGTGGGGATGTTCATCATCGCGTTCGTACAGATGGAACAGGACGTCCGGGAGGCACCGGAGGACTTCGGTGACCCCGGGGCCTGGTTCGTCCCCGCGATGTCCGCGTTCGTCGCGGTCGGCCTCGCGCTGCCGCCGGTCCTCTTCGGCCTCTATATAGGTGCGCGGCGACGGCTGATGGAGAGCCTCCGCGAACGCGCGGACAGCCTGGAGGCCGAGCTGTCCCTCCTCGCCGACCGGGCCGAGGAACGCGCCGAATGGGCCCGTACGGAAGAGCGCACCCGGATCGCCCGCGAGATGCACGACGTCGTGGCCCACCGGGTGAGCCTCATGGTGGTCCACGCGGCGGCGCTCCAGGCCGTCGCGCTCAAGGACCCGCCGAAAGCCGTCAAGAACGCGGCGCTCGTCGGCGACATGGGGCGACAGGCGCTGACCGAGCTGCGCGAGATGCTCGGCGTCCTGCGCTCGGGCGACGACCGGCCGTCGGTCGCGGCCGTGCCGCTGGCGGCGGTGGGCGCCGCCGCCGCGGCCGCCGCGGCGGCGGCAGCCGGGGGTGACGGCGACGGGCCCAGCATCGCCGACGTGGAGGCGCTCGTCGGCCAGTCCCGGCAGGCGGGCATGGTCGTCGAGTACGCCGTGCAGGGCGAAGCCCGCGACTATCCGCCGGAGGTCGAGCAGACCGCGTACCGGGTGATCCAGGAAGCCCTGACCAACGTCCACAAGCACGCGGCGGGCGCGAAGGTGCTCGTCCGGCTGGCGCACCGCGGTACCGAGGTCGCCATGCAGGTCGAGAACGGCGCGCCCGACGCGTCCGGGGACGGCGCGGACCTCCCGAGCGGAGGCAACGGGCTCGTGGGCATGCGGGAGCGGGTCCACGCGCTGGGCGGCGTCTTCGTCTCGGGCCCGACGGACGCCGGTGGCTTCCGCGTCTCGGCCGTGCTTCCGGTGGGCTGACGCGACGCTCACGCTGTGCGTCCGGGTGCGGCTTGGTGGGTGGCTGGTCGCGCAGTTCCCCGCGCCCCTGGATGTCGTGATCCAGGCTGCTGGTGGGGTGCGGGCCCCGGTTTGTCTTGTTGGCCGGCCGCGCTCCAGGACCCTGCGGGTTGCCTGTGCGGCGCGGGTTGGTCGGTCGGTCCCGGGGCCACCTCCTCGCCATCGGCGGAACTCGGGGCCTTGGAAACGCTGACCGCTGCATCCCGCCGACGGCTGCGGGGGCGACCCCGCACCCGCCCTCCCCACGACGACGGACATGACCGGCACACCACGTGCTTTTAGGGGCGCGAGGAACTGCGCGACAAGCCACAGACGGGCCGCGGTCGGGAACGTGAGGGTCGCCGCCGCGGCGCTTTCCGGAAGCCCTGGGTCCTCAGTGGGAGGCGATCAGGCGGTGGGGGGTGCGGCCCAGCAGCAGGCACTCCAGGCCCTCGTCCACCGATTTGCCCACGTACCAGTCGCCCGTGTGGTCGACGCTGAACATCCGGCCCGATGTGTCGATCGCCAGGACCGCCTGGTCGTCGCCCTCCACGCCCAGGGGCGCGATCTCCGTGTCCAGGGCGCGGCCCAGGTCCGCGAGGGTGCGGGCGAGGTGGAGCCCGTACAACGGGTCGATCCGCAGTTCGGGCGGTGCCACCTGGCGCCCGGGGGCGAGCGCCGTGACGCGCAGTCCGCCGAATTCGGCCCAGGCCTCGACCGCCGCCGGGAACAGGGAGTGCCGGTGTCCGCCGGGGGAGACGTACGCCCTGAGGGTGTCCGCCCAGTGCTCGGCCAGCTTGATGTCCCAGCGGCCGGGGCGCCAGCCCGCCTCCCGGAGGGCCGCGTCGACGCCGACGGGGAAGCGTGTCGTGCTCAGGTTGTCGGGCATGGGGTGGTGGTCAGCCGTTCTCGGGTGTGCCGGGGTCGACGGCGCGGACGCCGAAGTGGTCGAGCATGGCGGTACAGGACCGGCACGGCGGGGCGTAGCTGCCGTGCAGCGGGTCGCCGTCCTCCCGGATCCGTCGCGCCGTCAGTTTCGCGCTCTTCAGGGCGCGTTTGGCCTCGGTGTTGGTCATCGCCCGGCGCTGGGCCCGTTTCGAGCGCCTGCCGTCCGCCTCGGTGAGATGCCGGGAGAGCACCAGTGTCTCCGCGCAGCGCCCGGTGACCCGTTCGCGCTGGCCGCTGGTGAGCGTGTCGAGGAAGTCCTGGACGAGGGGGTGGAGGACCGGTGCCCGGTCCGCCTTCGCGGCGGTGGAGGTGAAGACCGTTCCGCGCACGGAAAGGGCCGCCGCGACCGTCGGCAGAATGCCGTCGCGGCGGTGCCCGAGCGTCGGCGGGCGCGTCGTCTCGTCGCTGCTCCAGCTGAGACGGGGATCACCCGTGTCGCTCTGTGTACGCGGTTGCGCTGTGTGCATGGTGCCGTCGTCCCCTCCCCTGCACTCCCCCCGAGCGGGAACAGCCTGCCAAACGCTGTGCTTTCTGGGGAAGCTGGGGCGAAAAAACGTGTATCCCCGTCGGCGTTCGGTCACTCGATCGTGACAGTTGGTGAGCGGTCGGGGCCCGAGAGGGAACTGGCATACGAGAGCGGAGGTATCGGTTCCGGGGTGGCGGGCGGCCGGTACGCACACGGGGCGCGGCGGCGTGAACACGGGGCGCGGCCACGGCGCGCGGCGGGTCCTGGGGCGGGGGAAGCGCTCTGGCGACGGAGCCCATCCCACCGCATAGGCTGTCCCGAACAGCCAGTAGCCAGCAGGGGGCAGAACCCATGACGACAGGTCGGCAGGGGCTGGGAGCCCCACCTCCCGGCGCCGGTGCCCAGCCGCCCGCCGCGCCGCCGAACGCGGCCTACGCCGGTCAGGTCGTGCACTTCCCGGATCCGGTACGGGCCGCCCGCCACCCCCGCGGGGTGCGGGTGGACGCCGACGGCTACCCGGACTTCTCGCCGTACGCCCGTGCCGCCGCCGAGATCGCCGAACCGCCCGAGGGCTTCGGCATCGACGAACTCCGGCTCACGGACTACGTCTCGGCCAACGCCGTCCTCCACGCCGACGGCCATGAACTGTGGGAGGCCCTGCCCGCCGTCGCCACCCCGCACGGCTGGACCTGGCACCACGTCCGCGGTACCCGCCGGCTCGAACTGGTCCCGGTCGAGGTGAAGGCCCTGCTGCGGCACCACGGCGGTCTCGCCACCGCCGCGGCCGACCACGGCAAGCGCGGCACCCGCCCGTTGCAGGAGGCCCGCCCCGCCCATATCGGGCTGCCCCGGCGCGGTCTCGCCGTCACCGAGACGCAACTCCTCGGTGTGGAGGAGGACCTCGGCTACCGACTGCCCGGCGCCTACCGCGACTTCCTCAAGGCCGCGGGCGGCTGCGCGCCCGTCGGCGCGGCGCTCGATCCCCGGCTCGGACTCCTCGTCGACCAGCCGTTCCTCACGGTCCGCGACGAGGCCGCCGTCAACGACCTCGTCTATGCCAACAAGTGCCTGCGCGACCATCTCACCAAGGACTATCTGGGCGTCGGCTATGTCCAGGGCGGCCTGCTGGCGGTCAAGGTCCGGGGTGGTTCGACCGGTTCCGTCTGGTTCTGCGCGTACGACGACGTCCGCGACCGGGACGACTGGACCGCCCAGGAGCGCGCGGAGGCGCTGCTGCTGCCCTGCGGCGACGACTTCGACGACTTCCTCGGGCGGCTGGCGGGCGATCCGCCGGAGTTGGAGACCGTGGCGGGCCTGATGGTCGAGGGCGGCTTCGCCCGTTCCGTCCCTCCGGGAACGCCCGGGTCCGGTTCCGGGACTGGGACTGGTTCCGTGAACGACGCGCCGGATGGGGAGTGAGACGGCGATGGTGACTTTCGCACAGGCGCAGGAGCGCGCCGAGGAGTGGATCAACGGCGAGCTGCCCGCGTACCAGCACCGCGAGGTGCGGGTACGGGAGTTCGATCTCGGTTTCGTGGTGTGGGCGGAGGACCGCGAGGGCGGTGTCCGGTCCGGCGGCGGTACACAGCGGCTGGTCATCGCCCGGGACGGTGGCGAGGCCACGCTCTGGCCGGGGCTGCCGGTGGGTGAGGTCATCCGGCGGTACGAGGAGGAGTACGGCGGCTCCGCCGACGCGCCGCCCCCCGCCGCGCCCGAGAAGCCGCAACGGATCGACCTCCATCAGACGTCGTTCCTGATCACCCCGCCGGAGTGGCTCCAGGAGGCGGCGAACCGGAGGAGCGGCGATACGGCTCACGAGGACGCGCCGCCCGAGGACGCGGCCCCGGACCCGGGTCCGGAGGACGCGGCCCCGGAGGACGCCCCCCGGGACGCGGAACCGGGCGATGCGGCACCGGGCGATGCCGAACCGCGGGACGTCGGACCGGGTGACGCCGAGCCGCGCGACGCCGAACCGGAGGATGCTCCTCCGGCGGTGGCGTCCGGCGCCGCGTCGGCCGACGGCGCCTGGCCCACGCCCAGCCGCGGCACGGCCGCCGGGCCCGACGACGGCTCCGTACCCCTGCCCGTGACCGTGCTCGAATCGCCGGTCACCCCGGGCGCCGGCGCGGTGGGCGCGGAGCTGCCCACCGCGTTGATGGAGGGCGGCAGCCAGTTGCCGCCGACGGCGGTCGAGGGCGCGATGCGCCCCGGTCCGTCGCCGGTGTCCGTGGCGCCTCCGCAGGGCGCGACCCCGCCGCCCGTACCCCCGGTGTCGGCCGCTTCGACGCCGCCGCCGGGCCCCGGTACCGGCGCCGCCGATATAGCGGACGCCGCCACCGCGAAGGCCCCGCCCCCGCGCCGCCCCGGAGTCCCGGCGGCCCCGCCGCCGCCCGGACCGCCCGGACCTCCGCCCGGACCGCCCGCGCCTCCCGGTGGGACCGGCGCCGGTTACGTACCGACGCAGCTCGTCTCCCAGGTGGGCCCCGGGCACACCCCGCCGCCCGGCCCGCCCGTGCCGCCGCCCGCCGCGCCGGACCAGGTCCACCACGCGGCGACCATGCTCGCCGGGCCGAATCCGCTCGGCCCCGGCGCGCCCCCGCCGCCGCCCGGTGCGCCCGGTGCGCCAGGAGCCGGGGCCACGCCCCCGCCGCCGGGACCCCCCGGCGTACCCGCGTCCGCACCCCGCCCGAACTCCGGCCCGCCCGCGCCGCCGGGACCGCCGCCGCCGGTATCCGGGCCCGGTGCCCCGCCCGCGTACGGCCATCCCCAGCCGTCGGGCCTGCCCACGGTCGGACCCGGCTACCAGGCCGTGCTGCGATACCGCGCCCCGGACGGCTCCGAGGCGCAGATCATCCGTCGCAGCGCGCCCGGTACGCCCCACCCCGAGTGGCAGATCTTCCACGAGCTGCGGGCCATGAACATCCCGTCCGACCAGGTCCTGGGGCTCCATACCGAGCTGGAGTCGTGCGATCTGCCCGGCGGCTACTGCGCCCGGATGATCCGGGAGCAGTGGCCGCAGGCGCGGATCACCAGCATCGCGCCGTACGGCCGCGACCACGCCGGACGCCAGGACGGCATGCGGCAGCTGATCACCCACCAGGGCGAGCTGCACCAGGTCGCCGACGGCCCCGCGCGGCCCGCCCCGGTCCGCGTACCGCTGCCGCAGGTCCAGCCCGCGCCGCCGGTGCCGCCGCAGGGCGTCGCCCAGGAGCTGCTCAACGCCTTCGGTCCGCAGGGCGTCCTCCGCTTCGACCAGCGCGCGGTCTCCAGGCAGGGCGTCCCCGACGTCGTCGCGGCGACCCTCGTCTACGCCGGGCTGCCCGGGGACTTCAACCCCTTCTTCTGGGCGCAGCCCGCGCGGCCGGTAATCCCGACCCTGGCCGAACTCGCCGCCCAGCGGCAGGTGCGGGCCGCCGCCGACGCGTCCTCGTATCTGGTCGTCGGCAGCGACTTCGGCCGGGCGATCTGTGTGCAGTACGGCACCGCCAACATCGTGGCCGTGCCCGTCGAGGCGGGTCCGGGCGGGGCGCCGACGGCACCGCAGTTCGTCAACAGCGGGCTGCCGGAATTCATCCGCTGCCTGGCCCTGCTCGGCCAGATGTGGCGCCTGCGGTACGGGCTCACGCCGGAGCAGGCGGGCCGCTGGACCGTCGACTTCCAGGCGTATCTGGCCGCGCTCGACCCGGCGGCACTGGCGTCGCCCGAGAGCTGGTGGTCCGTACTGCTCGAACAGATGTGGGACGGGCTGCTGTAACGACGGCGACGGCGGTCGTACGGCGGAGACGGGGCGCGGGTCCGACGGGACCGGCGCCCCGTCTCCTCTGCTTTTCGGGTACTTCCGGGGCTTCCCGGGTGTCGACGACCGGTCGCTTCGTCCGTATCGCGGATGATATGCGGCGGTGACGGACGACGAAGGGGCCCGCGAGATGACCACCGCCGCAGCAGCCGAACCGTCCTCCTTCGGGCCCGATCCCGATCCGTCCTGTGAGGTGTTGTGCGATCCGGAGCACGGGTTCGACGTCGTACGCCGCGGTTATCGCGCGGACCAGGTCCACGACCATCTCGCGGCGGTGTCCCGCGAACGCGACGAGGCATGGGAACGGGCGGCCCGGCTCACCGTCCTCGCCAGGGAGATGACGGCGGAGGCGGCGCGGCTGCGGGAGGCCGTGGAAGGGCTCGGACCGCAGACGTACGAGTCTTTGGGCGCGCCCGCCCGGGAGCTCCTCGCCGCGGTCTGGGAGACCGCCGACCACATTCGCACCACCGCCCGTGACGAGGCCAGGAGCGGGGCGGAGGCGGCCGAGACGGCGGCCCGGCGGCTCGCCGAGGAGTCGGGCGCGGCGGCCGGGGCGGCGCTCGCCGAGGCCGAGGACCACACCCGGCGGCTGGTCACCGCGGCGCGTATCGCGGGCGGACGCCTCCTGATGGACGCCCGCCGCGACGCGGGCGCGTACCGTGCCGAGGCGACCGTGGTCTGGGACGGTATGCGGCGGCGCGCCGAGGATCTGCTCGCGGCGCTCGAATCGGAGCAGGCGCAGCGGTGGGCCGAGGTCGAGCGCGAAGCCGAACGCCGGTCCGCCGCCGCGGACGACCTCAGGGCGGGCGGCGAGGGGCGTGCGGAGGCACTGCTGCGGCAGGCCGAGCGGGAGTTCGCCGACGCGGAGGAGCACGCGCGCCGCACCGACGAGGCGGCGGGGGCGCGGGCGGAGGCGCTGCTGCGGGCCGCGGCGGAAGAGGCGGAGGGGGTGGCGCGCGAGACGGACCGCGTCCTGACCCACCACGCGTCGGCCCGCGCGGAGGCGCTGGAGCCCCTGAAACTCCTCCACGACAGCCTCTCGCCTCCGGCCGGCTCGCCTCCCGCCGAGGCGCCGAGGGGTAGGCCGGACAATCCCGGGGGTCCCCTCGCCCCTTGAGCTGCTTATGGCCCGGGACCGGACATGTCCGGCGTCCGCAGGTGTTTTCGGCCCGCGGCCCGGTGAGTGGCTTGTCGCGCCTCTGGAAGTTCTTCCCCGCGGCCGGTCATTTGCCCGCGGCGGCGGCACGGGTGACGGCGGCCGGGAGGCCCGTGCGGACCGAGGTGATCAGGGCCCGGCTGGCGTCGCGCGCGGCGGCGCTGCCCTGGGCGGGGGTACTGCCCGCGCGCTGGCCCAGAACGACACCGAGGACCAGCCGGGGGGTGCCGGCGACCTCCTGGGTGGCGGCCCAGACGAGGTTGCCGCCCGCCGGGGTGGAGGAGCCGGTCTTCAGTCCGACGACACCGTCCCGGCCCAGCAGCTTGTTGGTGTTGGGGATCCGTACACCGCCGGGCGGCGTCACGGCGGGCGTGGCCACGATCGCGCGGAAGGCCGGGTCCTTCATGGCGGCGCGGGCCAGTTTCATCTGGTCGGCGGCGGTGCTGCGGGTGTCGGACTCGATACCGCTCACCCCGGTGTAGGTGGTGCGGTCCATCCCGAGCGCGGCGGCGGTCCGGTTCATCTTGGCGACGAACGCCTCCTGGCCGCCCGCGTCCCAGCGGGCCAGCAGCCGGGCCACATTGTTGGCGGAGGAGACCATCATGATCTCCAGCAGTTCGCGCTGGGTGTAGGTGCGTCCGGCCAGGACGGGTGCGGCCGATTCGGTGGAGGAGAACGCCTCGTCGGCCGCCTGCTGGTCGGCGACGATGCTCGCGCCGGCCCGGCCGTCCTTCATCGGATGGTCCTTCAGGATCACATAGACGGTCATGACCTTGGTGACGCTGGCGATCGGGACCGGGGTCTGCCTGCCCTTGGTGCCGAGGCTGCCGATGCCCTCGACGGACACACTGGCCTGGCCCTCGTCCGGCCAGGGCAGGTCCATGGAGTCGGCGACGGCGGCGACGGCCGGGACGTCGGCGTCGGGCAGTCCCGCGTCGGCGGGCCCGGCGCACGCCCCGGCGAACAGCGCGCCGGCGGCGGCCAGGGCGACGAGGAGCGGACGGCGGCGGGGGAGCGCGGCGGGCCGGGCTCCGGGGCCGGGCCGGGTGGGGCGGCGGACGTCGGACATGGGGGATACCTCCGGTGATTCCGGGTGCGGTCGGGCACCCGGAATCACCTTCGGTCAGGCATTCTTCGGCACCGGTGCGGCGCCGTTTCCACCGCCGCGTAGCTGCGTTGCCGTTACGTTTCATCCCGCGCCGACGGCCGTAACGCCGTGCGGGGTACGCGGGACGCGTCAGAGGTCGAGGGTGGCGACGGCGCCGCCGTCCGGGGCGTTGGCGAAGGCCAGCCGGGCGCCGAGGACCTCGGCCTGCCCCTGGGCGACGGTCAGTCCGAGCCCGTGCCCGCGCCCCCGCTCGCTCGCGCCGGTACGGAACCGCTGCGGGCCCTCGTCGAGCAGTGCGGCGGGGAACCCCGGGCCGTGGTCGCGGACCGTGATCCGGTTTCCGGCGACGGTGATCCGGACGGGCGCTGCGCCGTGCCGCTGGGCGTTGATGACGAGGTTCACCACGATCCGTTCCACCCGGCGCGGATCGGTCTCCACCCGGATGTCCTCTCCGTCCGGGACCGTGACGGAGATTCCGGGGCCCGCCTCCAGGCGCCGTACGACATCGGTGACGAACTCGCCGAGCGGTACGGCGTCGAGATCGGCCCGCTCGATCCCCGCGTCGAGGCGGGAGATCTCCAGCAGATCCTCGACCAGCGCGTTCAGGGCCCGTACCCGGTCCCGGAGCAGAACGGCCACCTCGTCGTCGTCGGGCAGCAGTCCGGCGGTGGTGACCAGGCCCATGAGTGGGGTGCGCAGTTCGTGCGCGACATCGGCGGTGAACCGCCGCTCGTTCTCCAGTCTGCGCTGGAGGGCCGCGGCCATCTCGTCGACGGCGGCCGACATCTCCGTGACCTCGTCGCGGGCGCGTCCGCGACGGCCGATCCGGGCGTCGAGATCGCCGTCGGCGATCGCGCGGGCGGTACGGGCGCCGTGGCCGAGCCGCCGGACGACCGGTTCCGCGGCCAGCGCGGCGAGCGGGACGACGACGGCGAGGGCGACGAGGACGGAGGTGACGATGGAACGGTCCTGGAGCTGGAGGCTGCGCTCCTCCATGTACATATCGGCCCCGGCGATCAGGATCCTGCCGTCGGCGACGGTGGTCGCCGCCCACATCCAGTGCCTGTTGGGCTTGTCGACCTCGTACCAGATACCGATGTCGCCGCCCTGGCGGCGCTGTTCGGCGAGTGCGTCCCGCAGCGGGGCGGGGGTCTCCTCCGGGGTACGGAGATCGAACTTCACGGGCCGGCTCTCCGACCGCTCGTACTGCTCGACCGCCGTCTCCAGCTCGGTGGTGACGCGCTCGCGGCCCACCCTGAGCAGTCGGTCCTGGTTGTCGTCCCGGACCAGGAAGGCGATCACGGCGGCGACGGCACAGCAGGTGAGGGCGGTCAGTGCGGCGATCTTCCAGCGCAGGGCGCGGGGATTGAGCAGGCCCACGGCGGTCAGCCGCGGACGAGTTTGTAGCCGAAGCCGCGGACGGTCTCGATCCGGCCGCCGCCGATCTTCTTCCGCAGCCGCAGGACGCAGAGGTCCACGACGCGGGTGTCGCCCTCCCAGCCGTAGTCCCAGACGTCGCGCAGCAGCTTGCGGCGGTCGAGGACCACTCCGGGGGAGGCGGCGAACTCCAGCAGCAGGCGCAGTTCGGTGGGGGTCAGGGGGATCAGCTCGCCGGCCCGGCGCACCTCCATTCCCCGGGTGTCGACGCTGAGGTCGCCGAAGACGAGGGGCTTGTCGCCGTGTCCCGGGGGCTGGGCGGGTGCGGTGGCCGTGGCGGTGGTGGGTGACCCGGGCGGCTGGAAGGTGGCGCGGCGCAGCAGGGCGCGGATACGGGCGACCATGATCGCGGTATCGACGGGTTTCACCACATAGTCGTCGGCGCCCGCCTCAAGCCCTGCGACCACGTCGAGGGCGTCGCCGCGGGCCGACATCATCAGCACCGGTACCTGGCTCTGCTCGCGGATCCGGCAGCACAGGCCGATCCCGTCGAGCTCGGGCAGCATGACGTCGAGGATCAGCAGATCGTGGCCGCCGTCGCGGAAGGCCTCAAGGCCGCCGAGTCCGTCGGCGGCCACCGTGACCCGGTAGCCGTAGCGCTCCAGGGCGAGCTGGACGGAGCGCCGGATGGCGTCGTCGTCCTCGACGAGAAGCACATGGAGAGGGTCCGGGACCCGGGGTTCCGACACACCGCTCACCTGGGCACCCTCGTTCATCGGAATCCGACCCTCCGTCTTATCGTAATCAGTCGCCGCGGCGGCTCCGGCGCCGGAGAAGGGGGTCACAGCCGCAGGGACGCGGCGACGGGCAGATGGTCGCTGCCGGTCGCGGGCAGGGTCCGGGACGAGCGGGGCGTGATGCCCTTCACATGGATGTCGTCGATACGGACCACGGGGAAGGCGGCGGGCCAGGTGAAGCCGAACCCGTCGCCCGCCTCCCGCTGGACCGAGCGGAGCGGCGAGAAGACGGGGTCGAGCGCCGTGTCCCACGAGGTGCCGTTGAAGTCGCCCATCAGCACGACCCGGGGCAGGGGCTCCGCGCGGAGCGCCGCGGCCAGGGCCCCGGCGGCCTCGTTGCGGCGCCCGGTGGTGAAACCGGCGGCGGGATGGACGCGTACCGACGCGAGATGGGCGACATAGAGCGCGACGGGCCCTCGCGGGGTGTCGGCCGTGGCCCGTATCGCCCGGGTCCACGGCATGATCGGCACCGCCGCCACGTCCTTGAGCGGATAGCGGCTCCACAGCCCGACCCCGCCGATGACCGCGTGGTGCGGGTAGGCACCGGCCAGCGCGTTCTCGTACACCTCCACGGAGTCCGTGGGCAGCTCCTCCAGCGCCAGTACGTGCGCGTCCACCGCCGCCAGGGCGCGCGCGGTGCCGGCCGGGTCCCGGTTGCCCTCGTCGACGTTGTGGCTCACCACGGTCAGATCGCCGCCGCCCGCGCTCTTGTCGGTGAGGGTGCCGCCGAAGAGCACCACCCAGACGACGGCGGGCACGAGGGCGGTGGCGGCCGCGAGCCGGGAACGGCGCACGGCGGCGAGACCGAGCAGTACGGGTACGCCGACGATCGTCCAGGGCAGCAGGGTCTGGAAGAGGCTGCCGAGATTGCCGAACTCGTTGGGGATCCGGTCGTGCAGTGCCATCAGCCCCGCCCAGAGCGGCCCGGCGGCGGCGAGCACCCGCCCGCGGGTCCAGGCGGTGGCGCCCGACACCTCCGGTGGCGGGTCGGTGGCGGGTTCGAGGACTGTCGGAGCGCTCGGCACGTGCGGTGTCTCCCCATCTGGTGACCACCCGGGGCCGGATACGCCCGCCGGGTACGCCACCAGCCTCGGGGAGATGGACTTCTGCCTGGTCAACGGAGTGCTTCAGCGGTCGCGCGGCTCTGTATCAACCGGGTGTCGGCGCGTTTGCCCGTCCGGGGCGTGGGCGGGGGCGCAGGAGTGGGCGGGGGAGTGGGCGGGGCCGGGTCCGGCGGCCGCCGGGCGGAGCGGTGGCGCCGTGTCGCGGATGCCCCGGTGATACAGAACCGAAGGGCGGCCGATGCCGTATCCGGGTGTGGCGGCTACACACGGTGTCCACAGTGGGACGGTCCGCGGACGCCGCGGACTCCCTCACCTTCCCCCCTCACGGAGGCTTCTTCTCGTGTCACCGATGACCGATCACCGCAGTGAGCAGTCCGGCCCGAACGGGGTCGTACGCCGTCGCGCCCTGGCCGTCTCCGCAGTGGTGCTGGCCGGGTTGCAGGCGAGCACCGGCGTCGTCGCCGCGCAAGGCGGTGAGCGTGCCACCGGGGCGGGATTCCGGTGGCAGCTCTGCTCGGCCGTGAAGCCGGGCTGGCCGATCAAGAACGACACCCGCAGCGAGTGCGCCGAGCTGTCCGTGCCGATGGACTACGCGAAGCCCGGGGGCCGGCAGATCAAGATCGCGGTGAGCCGGGTCAAGGCCGACCGGCCGAAGAAGTCCGCGGCGCCCATGGTTTCCGTTCTGGGCGGACCGGGGTTCTCCAACATCAGCGACCCGGCGTCCATGGCGCAGCGCGGACTCGCCGGACTCAACACCGAACACGACTTCATCGGTCTCGACCTCCGGGGCAGCGGCTACAGCGACGGCATCCCCTGCGAACAGAAGCCCTGGCCCGAACCGGCCCCGACGATGTCGGAGAAGGACACCCAGAAGGTCTCCTTCGACCACCAGGCCGAGTACAACAAGCGCTGCGCGGCCGTCGATCCCGAGTTCGTACGGCAGATCACCCCGGAGAACGCCGCCCGCGACATCGACCGGTTCCGCGCGGCGCTCGGCACCGAGAAGATCAACTTCTACGGGTCCTCCTTCGGCACCGCCATCGGAATGGCCTACCGTGCCCTGTTCGACCGCCGCACGGAACGGATGTGGCTGGACTCACCGGTGCCTCCGACCCGCCACCTGCCCACCATGGAAGCCGACCAGGAGGCGAGCTCCACCGAGGACACCGCGCCGTTCGTCGACTGGCTGGCCGGGCGCGACGCCGAGTACGGCTGGGGCGCCGACGACGCCGCCGTCCGGGGACGGCTGGGCGAGCTGCGCGGCCGGCTGGAGAAGAAGCCGCGCACCGATGCCGGCGGAGTGCGTATCGACGGACACTGGGTGGTCGGCCAGGCCTACCGTCCCCGGGAGGAGTGGGACCAAGCGGCGAAGGACCTGGTCACGGTGCGCAACGGCGGCACACCCCCGACGACGCCCCCGGCGTCCCCGGCGACGTCCCCGACGGTGCCTCCGGCGGCCACCGCCGAACCGGCACCGGTACGCCCTCTCGCGCCGGAAGAACCGCGCTACCTCGCCAACGCGCTCCAGTGGCAGGCCATGTTCTGCAACACCGACCGCGCGAGCCGCGGTTTCGCGGACCTGTGGGCGACCCGTGAGACCCGCCGTGCGGCCAACCCCCTGACGGGAGGGACGCATTTCAGCTCCCCGTGCGCGAAATGGCCGCTGAAGGCGCCGGCCGCCGAGCCCGCCCCCGGCAACAGCGCGCTCCAGCTCTCCGGCCACCTCTACGAGTTCGTCACCCCGTACATATGGGCCGAGCAGGCCAGGGACGCCACCGGAGGCACCCTGTTCACCATCCTGAACGGCGGGCACGCCGACCTGCCCCTCACACGCTGCGCCGAGAAGGCGGTCGACTTCTTCCGCACCGGCCGCAAGGCCGAGGGCACCTGTGACGGAGAACCGCGTCCCTGACAGGGCCACGGATCATGGGAACCGGCCCCTCCTTCTCGCTCCAGGCGCGAGAAGGAGGGGCCTTCCCGTGCCGGGCGGGAACCCGGGGACCTCAGGGGAGGTGGAGAGGGGTCTCCACCCTGAGGTGGAGGCGGGGTAGGGGGATCTCCTGAGATCGAACAGACCCCTCCTCGTTCGCGCGGACGAGGAGACCAACGGCCTTTGTTTTCTAGCGTATTCCCAGGGCACCCGACCCGGGCGCTCGGCCCACCGCCGGGGATCCACCCCCAAGGGGTGGGGTAAACCCCCGCATCAAGACGGTGACCCGCCCCAGCGCGCCGAAGCTCCCCGGCCGACAGACTTTTTGGCTGTAGGGACATGCGCCACGGCGACAGCAGACCGCTCACCGAGTGACCACTGAGGAGAACCACCGTGACAACGGCTACGACCATTCCGCCCGGGGCCACCGGAGGACGCACAGCCGTCGCCGCTCGCGGACGGCAGATCGTGAAGGCGTACGGGGCGGGGGAGACCCGGGTCGTCGCCCTCGACCAGGTGGACGTGGACATCGCCCGCGGGCAGTTCACGGCGATCATGGGCCCGTCGGGTTCCGGCAAGTCGACCCTGATGCACTGCCTCGCGGGGCTCGACACGGTCACCTCGGGCGAGATCTACCTGGACGACACGGAGATCACCGGTCTCAAGGACAAGAAGCTGACACAGCTCCGCCGCGACCGGATCGGCTTTATCTTCCAGGCGTTCAATCTGCTGCCGACGCTCAACGCGCTGGAGAACATCACCCTCCCCATGGACATCGCGGGCCGCAAGCCCGACGGCGCCTGGCTGAACCGGGTCGTGGAGACCGTCGGTCTCGCCGGGCGGCTCAAGCACCGGCCGACCCAGCTCTCCGGCGGTCAGCAGCAGCGCGTCGCCGTCGCCCGCGCCCTCGCCGCCCGGCCGGAGATCATCTTCGGGGACGAGCCCACGGGCAACCTCGACTCCCGCGCGGGCGCCGAGGTCCTGAGCTTCCTGCGCCGCTCGGTGGACGAGCTGGGGCAGACCATCGTGATCGTCACCCATGACCCCGTCGCCGCCTCCTACTCGGACCGGGTGCTGTACCTCGCCGACGGCCGGATCGTGGACCAGATGTTCCGGCCCACCGCCGAGGCCGTGCTGGACCGGATGAAGGACTTCGACGCCCGGGGGCGTACGTCGTGACCACGTTCAAGACCTCGTTCCGCAACTTCTTCGCCCACAAGGGCCGGATGGCGCTCTCCGCGGTCGCCGTCCTGCTCTCCACGGCGTTCGTCTGCGGGACCCTCGTATTCACCGACACGATGAACACGACCTTCGAGAAGCTCTTCGCGGTCACATCGCCCGACGTCACGGTCTCGCCCAAGGGGATCGAGGACGACGACAGACCCGACACCGGCCGCCCCGAGACGCTCCCCGCTTCCCTCGTGGCGAAGGCCGCCGGCGCCGAGGGCGTGAAGACCGCCATCGGCACGGTCGTCAGCGCGTCCGTGACCATCGTCGACCAGAAGAACAAGAACATCGGCGCCGCCACCGGCGCCCCGACGATCGCGGGCAACTGGTCCGATATGGACCTCAAGACCTTCGACATCAGCTCCGGCAAGGCCCCGCGCGGCCCCACCGAGGTGATGGTGGACGCGGACACCGCCAAGAAGAAGAAGCTCAAGATCGGTGACCAGCTGCGCACGATCACCGTGGACGGCGACTTCACCGCCACCATCTCCGGAATCATGTCCTTCAAGGTCACCAACCCGGGCGCGGCCATGGTCGTCTTCGAGACGAGGACGGCGCAGACCAAGCTGCTCGGCGGAGACGACCGCTTCACCCAGATCGCGGTCACCGGGAAGCCCGGTGTCTCCGACATCCAGCTGGAGAAGAACGTCGCCGCCGCCCTCGGCGGCGCCCCCGGCGCCTACGACATGAAGACGGCGGAGGAGTCCGCCGACGCGGGCCGCGAGCAAGTCGGCTCGTTCCTGAACGTCATGAAGTACGCGATGCTCGGCTTCGCCGGTATCGCCCTGCTCGTCGGCATCTTCCTCATCGTCAACACCTTCTCCATGCTGGTGGCGCAGCGGACCCGCGAGATCGGTCTGATGCGGGCGATCGGCTCCAGCCGCAAGCAGGTCAACCGGTCGGTCCTGATCGAGGCGATCATCCTCGGTGTCGTGGGCTCCGCCCTCGGCGTGGCCGCCGGTGTCGGCCTGGCCGTCGGCCTGATGGAGCTGATGGGCACCATGGGGATGCAGCTCTCCACCGAGGACCTGACGGTCAAGTGGACGACCCCCGTCGTCGGTGTGGCCCTGGGCGTCGTGGTGACGGTCCTGGCCGCGTACATCCCGGCCCGCCGCGCCGGCCGGATCTCCCCGATGGCGGCCCTGCGCGAGGTCGGCGCGCCGGCCGACGCCAAGGCGGGCCGGATCCGGGCCGGGATCGGCCTGCTGCTCACCGCGGGCGGCGCCGTCGGCCTGGTCGCCGCGTCCCGGGCGGACGAGGCGAGTGAGGGCTCCGTACTCCTCGGTGCCGGTGTCCTCCTCTCCCTCCTCGGCTTCATCGTGATCGGCCCGCTGCTGGCGGGTGTGGTCGTACGGATCCTCAGCGTCGTCGTCCTCCGGGCGTTCGGCCCCGTGGGCCGGATGGCCGAGCGGAACGCCCTGCGCAACCCGCGCCGCACCGGCGCCACCGGCGCGGCCCTGATGATCGGGCTCGCCCTGGTGGCCTGCCTCTCCGTGGTCGGCTCCTCCTTGGTCGCCTCGGCGACGCAGGAGCTGGACAAGTCGGTGGGCGCGGACTATGTGATCCAGTCCACCTCGGGCCAGCCGATCGTGCCCAAGGCGCTGGAGGCGATCCGTAAGTCGGAAGGCATCGCGCACGTCACCCAGTACCGCGACGTCCCCGTGAGGATCACCGCCCCCGACGGCGAGAGCGCCAAGGTGACGATCGTCGCCACCGACCCGTCGTACGCCGAGGACCTGCGGAAGAAGACGACCGCCGGCAAGCAGGGGGACGCGTACGCCGCGGACTCCATGTCGGTCGGCGAGGAGTACGCGGACAAGCACGGTGTGAAGCTGGGCTCCGAACTGACCGTGGCGTTCAAGGGCGGGCAGACCGCGAAGCTGAAGGTCCGGGCGATCACCTCGGACGACAGCGCCATGGAGCAGGGCGTGATGATCATCAGTACGGACACCGCGCGGAAGTATCTGCCCGCCGAGAAGATGCCGCAGAACCTGATGCTCTTCGCCTCCGCGAAGGACGGCCAGGAGAAGGAGGCGTACGCGGCGCTGAAGGCCACCCTGGAGCCGTATCCGCAGTACAAGGCCGCCGACCAGGCCGACTTCAAGAAGGACCTGAAGGACCAGGTCGGTCAGCTGCTGAACATCGTCTACGGTCTGCTCGCCCTGGCGATCATCGTCGCCGTGCTCGGTGTGGTGAACACCCTGGCGCTGTCGGTCGTGGAGCGGACCCGCGAGATCGGCCTGATGCGGGCCATCGGCCTCTCCCGCCGCCAGCTCCGCCGGATGATCCGCCTCGAATCCGTGGTGATCGCCCTCTTCGGCGCCCTCCTCGGCCTCGGCCTGGGCATGGGCTGGGGTACGGCGGCCCAGAAGCTGCTGGCCCTCGAAGGACTGGGGGTGCTGGAGATCCCGTGGCCCACGATCATCACGGTATTCGTCGCCTCCGCCTTCGTCGGTCTCTTCGCGGCGCTGGTCCCCGCGTTCCGCGCGGGCCGGATGAACGTCCTGAACGCCATCGCCACCGATTAGGGACGAGAGCCTCACCCCCCTGAGGAAGAACCGGGCCCGGCGCCCGAGCGCACGACGCTCGGACACCGGGCCCGGTGTTGTGCCCCGGATCGCGGTCAGCCGGGGAATCGAACGGTTGGTCCGGGAGGGTCCGGGAGTCGTCGTGGATCCCGGTCTTGCCGGTACCGCCGTGTATCTCGACGGTGTTGCGGTGGGTGCCTCCGCTCATCGCCCGCTCACTTCCGTCATCCCTTCACCGCCGGATTGTCGGCGGTGTCACCGTGGTCCCGCGCCGGTCCGCCGCAGGTCCCGCGCCGGTTCGCCGTCGCGCGAGCGGGGCCCCCGGGGCGGGCGTACGCTGGGGGGAACCCCGGCCCGTCGCACGTGCCGGGTCGTTCGCGTTGCCCGTAGCCGCAGCGCTGCCCGTACTCCTCGTATCGCATCACCGGGATGGAACGTCTTTCATGAGCCTGCACGGTCTGCTGGACGCAGTCGTACGTGATCCCGCGCTCGCCGAGGCCGTCGAGGCCGCCCGGGGCGCCGGACGGATGCATGTGGACCTGGTGGGCCCGCCCGCGGCGCGGCCCTTCGCCGTGGCGGCGCTGGCCCGGGACGCCGGGCGGACCGTGCTCGCGGTCACCGCGACCGGCCGGGAGGCCGAGGACCTGGCGGCGGCCCTGCGGACGCTGCTGCCCGAGGACTCGATCGCCGAGTTCCCGGCCTGGGAGACCCTGCCGCACGAGCGGCTCTCGCCCCGCTCCGACACCGTGGGCCGCCGGCTCGCCGTACTGCGCCGACTGGCCCATCCGTCCGCCGACGACCCGTCCGCCGGGCCGGTCTCGGTGGTCGTCGCGCCCATCAGGTCCGTACTGCAACCGCAGGTCAAGGGGCTCGGCGAGCTGGTGCCCGTGGCCCTGCGGACCGGGCAGCAGGCCGATCTGAACGAGATCGTGGACGCCCTGGCGGCCGCCGCCTACGCCCGGGTCGAGCTGGTCGAGAAGCGGGGCGAGTTCGCCGTACGCGGCGGCATCCTCGATGTCTTCCCGCCCACCGAGGAGCACCCCTTGCGGGTGGAGTTCTGGGGCGACGACGTCGAGGAGATCCGCTACTTCAAGATCGCCGACCAGCGGTCGCTGGAGGTCGCCGAGCACGGCCTGTGGGCGGCGCCCTGCCGTGAGCTGCTGCTCACCCCGGAGGTTCGGGAGCGGGCCGCCGCGCTCGCCGAGGCCCACCCCGAGCTGGGCGAACTCCTCGGCAAGATCGCCGAGGGGATCGCGGTGGAGGGCATGGAGTCCCTCGCGCCGGTCCTCGTCGACGATATGGAGCTGCTGCTCGACGTGCTCCCCGAGGGTGCGATGGCCGTCGTCTGCGACCCGGAACGGGTCCGTACCCGCGCGGCCGATCTCGTCGCCACCTCCCAGGAGTTCCTCCAGGCGTCGTGGGCGGCGACGGCGGGCGGCGGCGAGGCCCCCATCGATGTCGGCGCCGCGTCCCTGCGGGGGATCGCGGACGTCCGCGACCGGGCCCGTGAGCTGGGCGTCATGTGGTGGTCCGTGGCCCCGTTCGCCGCCGACGAGGAGCTGTCCGACGACACCATCAAGCTGGGCATGCACGCCCCCGAGTCGTACCGGGGCGACACCGCCCGCGCCCTCGCCGACACCAAGGGCTGGCTCGCGGACGGCTGGCGTACGGTCTTCGTCACCGAGGCCCACGGCCCCGCCGCCCGTACCGTCGAGGTCCTCGGCGGCGAGGGCGTCGCGGCCCGGCTCGACGCCGACCTCGCCACGATCTCCCCGTCCGTCGTCCATGTCGCGTGCGGCTCGATCGACTACGGCTTCATCGACCCCGGTCTGAAGCTCGCGGTCCTCACCGAGACCGATCTGACCGGGCAGAAGGCGGCGGGCAAGGACGGCCGCCGGATGCCGACGCGCCGCCGCAAGACGATCGACCCGCTGACGCTGGAGACCGGCGACTACATCGTCCACGAGCAGCACGGCGTGGGCCGCTACATCGAGATGGTGCAGCGTACGGTCCAGGGCGCGACCCGCGAGTACCTCGTGGTCGAGTACGCGCCCGCCAAGCGCGGCCAGCCCGGCGACCGGCTCTACATCCCCACCGACCAGCTGGAGCAGATCACCAAGTACGTCGGCGGGGAGGCCCCCACCCTGCACCGGCTCGGCGGCGCCGACTGGACCAAGACGAAGGCGCGCGCCAAGAAGGCCGTCAAGGAGATCGCGGCCGACCTGATCCGGCTCTACTCGGCCCGGATGGCCGCCCCCGGCCATGTCTTCGGCCCCGACACGCCCTGGCAGCGCGAGCTGGAGGACGCCTTCCCGTACGCCGAGACGCCCGACCAGCTCTCCACCATCGCCGAGGTGAAGGAGGATATGGAGAAGTCGGTCCCCATGGACCGCCTGATCTGCGGCGACGTCGGCTACGGCAAGACGGAGATCGCGGTACGGGCGGCGTTCAAGGCGGTCCAGGACGGCAAGCAGGTCGCGGTCCTCGTCCCCACGACCCTGCTGGTGCAGCAGCACTTCGGCACGTTCTCCGAGCGGTACTCGCAGTTCCCCGTCAAGGTGCGGGCCCTGTCCCGGTTCCAGTCCGACACGGACGCCAAGGCGACGCTGGAGGGCCTGCGGGACGGCACGGTCGACGTCGTCATCGGCACCCACCGGCTGTTCTCGTCGGAGACCAAGTTCAAGGACCTCGGCCTGGTCGTCGTCGACGAGGAGCAGCGGTTCGGTGTCGAGCACAAGGAGCAGCTGAAGAAGCTGCGCGCCAACGTCGACGTCCTGACGATGTCCGCGACGCCGATCCCCCGGACGCTGGAGATGGCGGTCACCGGCATCCGCGAGATGTCCACGATCACCACCCCGCCGGAGGAGCGGCACCCGGTCCTCACCTTCGTCGGACCGTACGAGGAGAAGCAGATCGGCGCCGCGATCCGCCGTGAACTCCTCCGCGAGGGCCAGGTCTTCTACATCCACAACCGGGTCGAGTCCATCGACCGGGCCGCGGCCCGGCTCCGCGAGATCGTGCCGGAGGCCCGGATCGCCACCGCGCACGGCCAGATGTCGGAGGGCGCGCTCGAACAGGTCGTGGTCGACTTCTGGGAGAAGAAGTTCGACGTCCTGGTCTCCACGACGATCGTGGAGTCCGGTATCGACATCTCCAACGCCAACACCCTGATCGTGGAGCGCGGCGACAACTTCGGCCTCTCCCAGCTCCACCAGTTGCGCGGCCGGGTCGGCCGGGGCCGGGAGCGGGGGTACGCGTACTTCCTCTACCCGCCGGAGAAGCCGCTGACCGAGACCGCGCACGAGCGTCTCGCGACGATCGCCCAGCACACCGAGATGGGCGCGGGTATGTACGTCGCCATGAAGGACCTGGAGATCCGCGGCGCGGGCAACCTCCTCGGCGGCGAGCAGTCGGGCCATATCGCGGGCGTCGGCTTCGACCTGTACGTCCGGATGGTCGGCGAGGCCGTCGCGGACTACCGGGCCTCCCTGGAGGGCGGCGAGCAGGAGGAGCCCCCGCTCGAAGTCAAGATCGAACTCCCGGTGGACGCGCATGTCCCCCACGACTACGCCCCCGGCGAGCGTCTGCGCCTCCAGGCGTACCGCTCGATCGCGGCGGCCAACTCGGAGGAGGACGTCAAGGCGGTCCGCGAGGAGCTGACCGACCGCTACGGCAAGCTCCCCGAGCCGGTGGAGAACCTCCTCCTGGTCGCGGGCCTGCGGATGCTGGCCCGCGCGTGCGGCGTCGGCGAGATCGTCCTCCAGGGCAACAACATCCGCTTCGCCCCGGTGGAGCTGCGGGAGTCGCAGGAGCTGCGCCTGACGCGGCTCTACCCGCGTACGGTCGTCAAGCCGGCGGCCCACCAGATCCTGGTCCCGCGCCCGACCACGGGCAAGATCGGCGGCAAGCCGGTGGTGGGCCGTGAGCTGCTGGCGTGGACGGGCGAGTTCCTGACGACGATCCTGGGCAGCTAGCGCCTCCGGGCGGCGGGCCTTGGGGCGGTGGGCTTGAGGCGGGCGGGCCCTCCCGTCTCTACGCGCCCGCCTGCCCCAGGGCCCGATCGAGGAGTACCTCCGCCGCCGCCCGGGCGTGCCGCCCGTAGTCCGCTTCGTCCAGCACCATGGCGCGGCTGGCCGCCCCGTCCGCGAGGGTGGCCAGTTGTTCGGCGAGTACGCGGGGCTCGCGGCAGCCCAACTCCGTGAGCAGGGCGGCGATCAGCGTCACCATCCGCAGTTTCTGCTCGCGGGCGTAGGAGTGGACGGCGCTCCGCGGATCGGGGAACTCGGCGGCGGCGTCGATGAAGGGGCACCCGCGTACCGGATCCGCGTTCGCGGTCGGCGGGTCGAACAGCCGCAGGATCCGCTCCCGGGCCGGGACGTCCTCCCGGGTCAGCACGCCTTCCAGCGTGACGCCCGACGATACGAGGCCCTGGAGGTGGGCCATGACCAGGTCGTCCTTGGTCCGGAAGTGGGCGTAGAGCGTCCGTTTGGACACCGGCGCTTCCCCCGCGACCTGTTCCATACCGGTCGCGTTGATTCCCTGGTTCGCGAACAGCCGGGCGGCGGCGGCCAGGATGCGCTCCCGCCCTCCGCGCCCGCGCCGCTGGGATGCCGTCGCCGTCGTCGCACTCATCCCTCAAGTGTACGTATCCGTTTACTTTCGCCGAGGCGCCCTGCTAGGTTCTCCTCGCAGGTAAACGATCCCGTTTACTTGTGACTCTCGCAGAGGAGCCTTCGATGAGCAGGCCATTCCCCGCCGGGTCGAGCGGCTGGGCGGAGAGGCTGATACGCGGCCGTCACGCCACGCGCGCGTTCCGCCCCGATCCCGTACCGGACGACACGATGCGTGCGATCTTCGCGCTGGCCGGCGCCGCGCCGTCCAACTCCAACGCCCAGCCGTGGCGGGTGGAGGTGGTGAGCGGCGCGACGCGCGCCCGCCTGGCGGACGCCCTGCGGGCGGCCCGTGCCGAGAAGCGCGTCTCGGTGGACGTCCCGTACTCCGAAGGCATGTACACACCGGAACATCAGGCCCGGCGGGCCGAGTTCGGCGCCGAGCTGTACGGAGCCCTCGGCATCGGCCCCGCCGACCACACGGCCCGCGCGGCCTACGACGCCGAGAGCCTCGGCTTCTACGGCGCGCCCCACGCCGCGTTCCTCTTCGTCACCGGCGACGGCGGGCCCCGGCTGGCGGCGGACGTGGGCGCCTATCTGCAGACCCTGCTCCTGGCGATGACCGCGTACGGCGTGGCCAGTTGCCCGCAGGGCCTGCTGAGCTTCTACGCCGGCACCGTCCGCGCCGAACTCGGCGTCACGGAGGGGAAGCTGCTGGTGGGCGTCTCCTTCGGCTACGCCGACGACACCGCGCCGGTGAACCGGGTCATGACGAAGCGCGCCGCCCTCGCGTCGACCACGGCGTTCCACGCATAGGGGCGGGGGTCACGTCACGATGTGACGCAGATAGGCATTCGGGTCGCTCATATAGCGGCGCCAGTGGTCGACCAGCGCCAGGTCCTCCCACCGGGTCCGGTGGAATCCATGCTCGCCGACTTCGACGATGTCCGCGCCCGGGGTGCTGGCCAGGATCGGCGAGTGCGTGGCGCAGACGACCTGTGCGCCGGTTTCGCCGAGTTGGTGCATCAGGCTCACGAGCTGGAGGCACGAGGTGAACGAGAGCGCCGCCTCCGGCTCGTCCATGACGTAGAAACCGGGTTTGTCGAACATGGCGCGGAAGACGGTGAGGAAGCCCTCGCCGTGGCTCATGGCGCTGGTGTCCTCGTCCCAGTACCCCGGCACACCGCCCAGGTTCTCGGTCATGTCGAACGCGGTCTCGGCCCGCAGGAAGAAGCCCTTCTTGTTCTTCCGGGGCCCGGCGAGCATCCGCGCCCCGGCCCGGGTGGTGCCCGCGCGCAGCACCTCGCCCAGGGCCGTCTTCGTCGCGTCCGGCCGACCGTACAACCGGGCCAGCCGCCCGCCGTACGCGTCCAGCTTGAAGCTCTCCGCGACGGCCTCGACCAGCGTCGACTTCCCGGACCCGTTGTCCCCGACGAGGAACGTCACCGGCCGTTCGAAGACCAGCCCCTCGTCGAGCAACTGCGCCACGGCGGGCACGGTGAACGGCCACCGCCCCCGCTCATCCCGATCCGGCACGAGCCCGGCCGGTACGGAGACCCGGTCGACGAACACACTGCTCCTCATGTCCTGGGGGACCGACTCCTGCTTGACTTGGGCTTCCTGGCCCTTCCGCGCCAGGTCATTACATCAACGATGACGGGGGGCCGTGTGACTCGGTCGGATTTACGGGCGCTCTTCAGGTCCAATGACCGCGAGGTGAACGCGGTCGACTACTTCGCCGACCGGCGCGACGAATGGCGGACGGTCGCGGTCAGTCTGGCGAACCACACCGAACGGGTGCGCGGCCCCGGCTTCGACGTGGAGGATCTGGAGACCGCCCGGCGCAACGTACTCGTCTTCTACGGAGTCGGCGGCATCGGCAAGTCCACCTTGTCGCGGGGGATCGCCGAGCACCTGGTGGACGGTGAGGGACACCGGAGCGACTGGCCCGCCCTCGATCCGGAAGTGGGCCGGGTGGTGCCGGTCCGGGTCGATCTGTCCCGGGACTCGGGTGGGGACTTCGAGTCCTTGATGCTGGCCGTCCGGCTCGGCGCGGCAGAGCTGGGGCAGCCCATGCCGACATTCGATCTCGCCTTCCAGCGCTACTGGGAACGCAATCACCCCGGCGAGCCGATCGACGAGTATCTGCGACGGCGCACCTGGTTCAGCCGCTTCCCCGGCTCCGAGTCCCTGTCGGGGCAGATGCAGTCCGCACTCGCCGACGTCGCCCAGGCCGTGGCGCTCCCCGGCACCGTCGGCGCGGTGGTCGGAAGCGGATTCCAGGTGCTGGTGCAGGCGCTGCGGGAGCGCCGGCACCAGGTCCGGGGCCTGGCGGAGTGCCGTCGGCTGGCCGATCTGCTGGAGGCCGATCCCGATCCTGAGGCGCTGAGTTACTACGCCCATCTGCTCGCCTGGGACCTCAGCAGGGTCCCGGCCAAGCGGCGGGGGACGCTCGTCGTCTTACTGGACACCTTCGAGGACGTCGGGAACCGTACCCACCGCGATCTGGAACGTCTGATCCAGCGGGTGGTGTGGCTGATGCCCAACGTCCTGTTCGTGATCACCGGCCGGAACCGCCTCCAGTGGGACGACACGAAGCTCGAAGGGCAGCTGGACTGGGCAGGCCCCCGGTTCTGGCCCCTGCTCACCGGCGGTGCCCAGGGGGAACCGCGTCAGCACACCGTCGGCTATCTCTCGGCCGAGGACTGCGAGACCTATCTGTGCGAGCGGCTCACTGTCGCGGGCCGGCCACTGATGGACGGGCGCACCCGGCATCTGGTGACCGCGAACTCGCACGGGCTGCCGCTGTATCTGGACCTCGCGGTGATGCGCTTCCTCGACCTGTACCGGCACCACGGCCGCGCGCCGGAGCCGGACGAGTTCAATCTCGACTTTCCGGCCCTGGTGACGCGGACTTTCCGCGACCTGACTCCGGACGTACGGCGGGTACTGCGCGCGGTGAGCCTGCTGGACGCCTTCTCCCTCGGGCTCGCCACCGCCGCCGCCGGGCTCGACCACGACGCGCCTGCTCTGGAGCTGGTGGAACGGCCCTTCGTGGACACCGACTCCGGGGCACCCTGGCCCCACCGGGTGCACGAGCTGGTCCGGGACGCCGTTCGGGAGGCCGACTCCACGAGTGAGGACCGCTGGAGCGACGCCGACTGGCGCCGGGCGGCGCAACGGGTCTTCGACGCGCTGGAGCACGAGGCGGTCGGCGACCGCAGGCGCCTGGTGGCAGCGCTCCGCCAGGGCATGCGCCTCGCCCGGGACTACGACCTCGACCTCGGGTGGCTCGCGGACGCCGCGTTCCGCTATGTCGAGGACTTCGTCTGGGAGCCCCTGGAGATTCCGGTATCCGCGACCAGTGGGGAGAGCGGGCGCGGTGTGGAGGGCCCCACCGAGGCCCTGGCGGCGGCGCTCTCCGCGATCGCCCTGCGCCAGCGGCAGCACCGGGGCCGTACGGCCGAGCAGCTGCGGGCCGTCCTGGACTCCGGGCAGCTTCCGGACGCCCTCCGGGAGCTTCCGCTGTACTTCCTCGCCGAGTGCGAGCGCGACCTGGGGCGGTTCGAGCTCTCCCTCGCCGGTATGCGGCAGGTGGTCGACCTGGGCGGACGCCTCGCCCCGACAGCCGCCCGTGGTCTGGCCCACCTCGCCCGCCGCGTGGGGCGCTTCCCGCAGGTACGCACGGCGGCGGAGAGCCTGGGCACGGAAGGCCGCCGCGACCGGGTCCTGGGAGACCTGTGGTGGAGCCAGGGGAACGCGGCACTGGCCTGCTCGTCCTACGCGACGAGCCGTGACGAGGCCCTGGAGACGGGCCAGCCGGGCGAAGCGGCGCTCTCCCAGGCATGCCTCGCCTTCGCCGCCGCCTTCCAGGACAGGCCACGCGCCGCCGAGCAGATCGCCCGCGCCGAGGAGATGCTGGGCCATGTCTCGATCCGCTGGGCCGAGGTACACACCCGGATCGCCGCCCTCGTCCGGGACGCGGGCGTCGCGGCGGATCTGCCGGAACGGGCCGAGGACGTGGCCCGCCAGGCACAGGAGTCGGGGCTGACGTCCTCGGTGGCGTATGTACGGTTCGCCGAGTGCGTGCACGCGGCGGTACTCGGATCAGCCCAGTCGCGGGAAGAGGCCCGAGGCAGACTGAGCGCCTGCGTCCGGGGCGAGGAGTTCGCCTACCTGCTGGAACTCGCCCACCTCATGGAGGGCGAGGCCCCTCCCGGTGACCTGCCACTCGCACAGTGGCTGGACGGGCAGGCACAGGTACAGGCACGCTGGACGGCTCTTGTCGATGATCGGCGCCGGGAAGTCGCCGCAATCAGAGGGGAATGAACGGGTGGCGAACTACACCACGATCGACCGCATTGATCTGCCCGCGGTCGCCCGGAGCTACGGGCTGGCCGATATCCGGCTGGAACCGTTGTCCGGAGGCGCCGCGAACTCCAGCTTCCACCTGGTGAGCGCCTCGGGCGAGTTCGTGCTGACCATTCTCGACAACCACGATGCGCCGAGCGCCGGGTGCCTTGCGGCGCATACCCAGTCCGCGTTCCAGCAGGGCATGCCCACGAGTGAGATCGTCGCAGCGGTGGACGGATCACTGATCACCGAGCTCGAAGGGCGCCCGGTGATCCTCAAGAAGTGGATCGAAGGCACGGTCGTGCAGCCACTGCCTTTGGCGCTGCTGCCCGAGGCGGGACGTCTTCTCGGCCGGTTGCACACGTTCTCCCCGCAGGCTCCGGGCTTCTCGGACATCCCGGTCGGAGGCCGACGCCTCTCGGACGAACACCGGGCGGCCATTCCCGATTTCGCGGACAGGGCTTTCGCCGCCTGGCTGACCGAACGGCTCGATCGGGTGGACCGGCTGGAGGCGAGCAGGGCGCGCTCCGTCGCGGTGGTCCACGGGGATCTCTTCGACGACAACATCATCGTCCGCCCGGACGGCCGGCTCTCCGTTCTCGACTGGGAGACCGTCTCGCTCGACGACCCGCTCCTCGACCTCGGGATGGCGGCCATCGGACTGGCCAAGGTGGACGGCGTGCTGGTTCCCGAGCGCTTCAACGCGCTCGTCACCGGCTATCGGGAGATGGTCCCGATGTCGGACACCACCACCGCCGCGCTCGCCACGGAGATCGAGCACGCGGCGCTGATCATCGCGTTCCACCGGTACCACCGGCACAACATCCGCTTCCCCGATCCGGACAAGAGCACGCTGCACATCGAGATGATGGGATTCGTGGACTCCGTGGAGGAAGCCGCGTACGCCTTGAGCTGACACGGTCACCGGTCGCGTCGCGCACCACGATGAAGCCCCGCCGCTTCGGGGGACTGAGCGGCGGGGCTGTGTGCGCTCGCGGGTGCGGTCAGGCGCCGCGAAAGCCGCCGGCCTTGACGCCCTGGACGAAGGCGCTGAAGGCGGGGGCGGGGAGGGCAAGGACCGGTCCGGCGGGGTTCTTGGAGTCGCGGACGGGGACGATGCCGTGGGGTATGGCGAGGTTGGCGGCGATCTCGACGCAGGTGCCGCCGTTGTCGCTGTAGGAGGACGTGAAGAACTGCGGTTCGGTCACGGGGAGTCCTTTCGTCAGGCGGTGCCCAGGTCTCCGGTCTTGATGCCCGTGACGAGCCCGGCGAAAGCGTTGGCGGTGACGGTGAGGACCGGGCCGCCGGGGCGCTTGCTGTCGCGGACGGGGACGATGCCGTGGGGTATGGCGAGGTTGGTGGCGATCTCGACGCAGGTGCCGCCGTTGTTGCTGTAGGAGGACTTGAACCAGCGGGGGGATTCGGTCGTGGTGGTCACGGGGAGCCCTTTCGTGCCAGATTGATCAGGTCGACGGAGGCCGTCAGGGGGAGCGCGTGCTTCTGGAGTTGATGGTAGGCCGTGAACAGGGGCGACACAGAAGCGGTCTCACGGTCCAAGTGCCCCTGAGTCTGGGACTCGACATAGGCCATGACGGAGCGGTCCGTGAGTGTCAAAAGGTTCACGGGCCGATCGAATGTCCTGTGCTCCCCTATGGCGTACGGGGCAATCAGGACCATGGAGTTCGGGAGCATCGCGAGTTCTGTGAGCCGGTCGAGCTGGTCGTTCATTACCTCTAGGCTGCCGACAGGGCGCCGAATGCAGCTCTCGTCCATGACGACGATGAGTACGGGTGGACTTGGCCGTTCAAGCGCCGCTTGCCGCTCGGCCAGGAGCGAGAGTCGTTCATCTGCTTGTTCATGGGTAATGGCACCCCGATGTACGGCACTGTCCGCCAGCGCTCGGGCGTAGTCCGGTGTCTGGAGGAGTCCTGGAATGATCCCGACTTCGAAGACTCGAACCTCAACGGCACGACCTTCGTAGGACAGATACTCCGGGAATCCCTCCAGCAAGACGCCATGGCGGATCTCCCCCCACGCGCGTTCGAACGTATCGCCCGTTCCTTCGATACCTAAGGCCACATCCGCACTGATCGCGAATCGACGGGTTGGGGGCTTACGACCAGTTTCGACCCCGGAAATGTGCCTCCCCGTGTAGCCCATCCGTTCGGCGAGTTCGTCCTGTGTCCAGCCGCGCGCCTCACGCGAGCTGCGCAAACGTGCTCCAAACGCTGCTTCCGGCGATGCTTCGGGGTTCAACTCCTTGCGGTTTACCAAGGTTTCCTCCGGTCCCGCCACGTTGAGGGGTGTCCAACTCTAGGCAACTCTGAAGCTCCTTGTAGTGGAAACGCTACGGAGAGGAGCGGTCATGCCTGCTGCTGTTCACGGGACCTCCCCCCAGTCCCAGCTCGATGCCTTGCTCGTCGTGGGCGGTTATTGGGGGCTTGCGCCGGATTGGGTGCCGCGTACCGGGTATGCGCGGGACCGGAACACCCTGGTCTCCGCCCTCGCGGCCCTGCGGCGGGCGCTTCAGAACGAGGCGATCCGGCTGCGGCGGGGAGGGCGGGCCCATGTCCACTGACGAGACGAACCCCTGGGTGCCGGAGATCGGCGGGACGGCACGGGACGCGGTCCGGAACAAGGTCGGGCGCGTGATGGACCGTACGTACGGGCGCTACTGGCTGCGCCCCATCGGCGGCGGCATCGAGTGGGACGTACCCACCGCCGACCTGCGGCCCGTCACCACCGCCGAACTCCTCGCCGACGCCGTCGCCGAGGTCAACCAGCGCAGCAGCGGAGGAACCCTCGCATGAGCCACGAAACCTGCGCCCGCTGCCGTGAACTCATCGAGCAGGAGCGGGAGGCCGACGCCGCCGGGGACTACTCCCGCGCCGTCGACTGCCGCATCCTGCGTCGACGGCACGAGGAAATCGAACACTGAATGACCCGCGACGCTCTCACCACCGAAGCGCCGGAACCCTTCGACGCCGTCTGTGTCCATTGCACGACACAGACCTTGGCACCTGTCGAAGTCGGCGTCATAGAGCGTATCGACGGGCCGGCCGTCGTCCTGTACGCCTGCCCCCGCTGCGTCGTCCGGTGCGCGGCGGGGCCCACGCCCGACGAGGACATCAGCCCCTGAGGGCGTCGAGGGGCAGGTCCCGGTGGAAGACGGCCATCGGCCGGCCGGGGCCGTCGTAGTCGTCGACGATCTCGGTGTGGAAGCCGAGGCCGCGGTGGAAGGCGATCGAGCCGGTGTTCTCCACCGACGTGATCGCCTTCAGGCGCTCGGCGCCCTGGCCCGCCGCCGCTTCGGCGAACGCCCCGTACAGGCGACGTCCCAGGCCGGTGCCGCGGGCGTCGTCGCGGGTGGCGATCAGATGGACGTACCCGGTGCCGTCCGGGGTGACGAAACCGAAGACGTAGCCGTGGATGCCGTCCTCGGCCCGGGCGGTCAAACAGGTGGCGCCGAACTCCTGGACCATGGCCAGAAGGTGCAGCGACCGGAGGTCGCGGTCGCCCCAGTAGCGGGGGTGATCCGCCACGACCTGGTGGAAGTCGGACACCTCGGCGGGTTCGATACGTATCCCCATGGCCGCCATCATGCCCCGCAGGCCGGCCCGTCCGCCCCGCGCATCCGGAGGGCGTACGTCGCCGTCACCGCCACCGCGCGGTCCTCGTCGGCCGCGAGGGTCGTGAGGGCGCGGGTGGACTCCGGGCCCGGGATGTCCGTGAGGGCCTGGGTGAGGCGTCCGCGTACACCGGGGTCGAGGGTCAGACGGGCGGTCAGGGCGGTCGCGATCCGGTCCGCCGAAACCGCGTCGCCCGCCAGGCCCGCGAGGGCGTCGGCCGCGTCCGTGTCGTTCATGCCGGTGACGATCATGTCGATGAGCGCCGGGACCGCGTCGGCGTCCCCGCGTTCCCCGAGTGCCAGCGCCGCATAGCCCCGTACCGCGTCATCGGTGTGGGCGAGGGCGGCCCGCAGGGCGGCGGTCGCCTCGGCGCCCGGGAGCTCCGCGAGGCTGCGGACGGCACGGGTGCGGACCTCGCGGTCGGGGGAGGCGAGGCCGTCCGCCAGCAGGGCCGTACCGTCGCCGCCCGATTGGGCCAGGGCCCAGCGGATGGCCCCGGCGACATTCGGGTCCGACTCGGCGAGGGCCGCCTCGGCCAGGGCTTCCACGGGCGCGGGCTCCCCGTCGGCGGAGGCCAGGGCGGCGCGCTGGCGAGTTCCGGGGCTCTCCGAACGCAGGTCCTGGAGGAGGGTGACGATCTGGAACACGTCCTCCCAGTCGGCGGGCCCTGCGGCGTCGATCCGGCGGAGCCGGGTGAGCAGCTCCGTCTCGCGCGCCAGGCGCTCCCGTGTCTCGCGGAGGAGATCGTCCACCAGCTCCGGCGGCCGGAAGCCGGGGTCGTCCAGCGCGCGGCCGACATCGCGCAGCGACAGCCCGAGGGACCGCAGGCACTCGACGTGGAAGAGCCGCCGGACGTCCTCGGGGGCGTACTCCCGGTAGTTGATACCGGTACGGCCCGAGGGCCGGACCAGACCGAGGCGGTCGTAGTACCGGAGCATCCGGGCGCTCACCCCCGACCGCCGTGCCACGTCGCCGATCAGCATGCCCGTCACCCCTCCTGGCCGCCGCCGCCCGTGCCGAGGGCCACGACGCGCTTCGCCTCCTCCACCGCGAACTCGAAACCGGCGTCCGGGTCGCGCGACAGCCGGTCCGTGGCGATCGCGTGCTCCCGTACGCCGGGGTCGGCGTCGGTCATCGCGGTACGCAGGGCCGGTACGGCGGCCTCGCCGAGCGCGATCACGGACCGGCTGAGACTGAGCCGGGTCTCCCGTCCACCACGTCCGAACTGGGTCGCCAGCACCTCGGCCAGCTCTCGCCCCCCATCTTCGGGCACGAGGACGACCGCCGCCCGCCAGGCGCACTTGGCGACCTCGTCGTCGGCGTCGGTGAGCAGCGCGCGGGTGATCGCGGGCCAGGCCCGGCGGTCCCCGACCTTGGACAGGGTGTGCAGGGCCTGGCTCCGGGCCTGTGCGCGCTCCGAGCCGAGTTCGGCGACGAGCCCCGGCACGGTCAGGGACGCCGGGTGGCGGGTGAGGGCCCAGGTCAGCATCTCGCGTACGGAGAAATTGGGCTCGACCGCGCAGCGCGCGAGGAGAGGCGCGACGAAATGGGGCTCCGGGGTCGTCCCGATGGTGAGCGCGGCCCGCAGCCGGACCGAGGCGTGGCTGTTCTCCAGCCCCAGGACGAGGGCCGGTGGCGGGGTGGTGTCCTGTGTCGGCATAGGGCCAGGGAAGCGGTTGTCACCGTGCCAAGGTCAAGGCCGAGCGGGCCGGATATCCGGTGGCGGGGTCCGGGCGCGGGTGGTGAGGATCGCGGCATGCCCGTCTTCCTGGAAACCGAACGGCTCGCCCTGCGCCCCTTCACCACCGCCGATACGGACCATCTCCTCGCCCTCGACAACGACCCGGGCGTCATGCGCTTCATCAACGGCGGCCGACCCGTGAGCCGCGAGACGGTCGTGGGGTCCGTCCTGCCCCGGCTGCTCCAGGACCACCCGGGCCTCGGGACGCGCGGCTACTGGGCCGCCGAGGAGAAGGCCACGGGGACCTTCCTGGGCTGGTTCGAATTCCGGCCGCTCGCGGAGGACGACGCGTCCGTGGTCGAACTGGGCTACCGGCTGAACCGCGCCGCCTGGGGCAAGGGGTACGCCACCGAGGGCTCGCTGGCCCTGATCGACAAGGGGTTCACCGACCTCGGGATCGAACGGGTCACCGCGAACACGATGGCGGTGAACACCCGGTCCCGACGGGTCATGGAGAAGGCGGGCCTCTCCTTCCTGCGGAGCTACACCGAGGAGTGGCCCGAGGCGATCGAGGGCTCGGAACACGGCGATGTGGAGTACGAGCTCACCCGGACCGCATGGCAGCGGCGCCGATAGCACCGGCTCACGGGCGAGCAGGTCGGGGCCGTCACGGCCGGGCGGCCCAGGTGATCGTCCGTCGTCCGGGCGCCACGGTGATCAGGAAGCGGTCGAGCCCGGGGGAGCCGTCCGCGCGCCACCGGGCGATGTGGTCCTCGACCTGTCGCCACAACGGCTCCGGTCCGCCCTCGCGGACGATCCAGCGGCCCTTGTCGCGCCGCAACGCGGCCCAGGAGCCGGACTCCACGTCCAGCAGCACGTTCAGTTCGCCCTCCGGAAGGCTCAGGCCGAAGCGCTGCGCGGCGGGGGCCGCGAGCTGCACGACGAAGCGCGCCGTCCAGTCGTCCATGACGTCCCACGGGACCGAGCTCTCGCGTTCGGGGCCGTCACCGAGGTCCGGCAGAACACCGAGGGGCGGTGGTGTCTGCGGGCGGGCCAGCATGAAGGACACCTGTCCGCCGAGGAGGCGACCGGTCGCGGTGCCGTCCTCGCCGACCGTCAGACCGGCCAGTTCGGAGGAGTACAGCCAGCCGCCCACGGTCGCCAGGATCTGACCGCCTGGTCTGACCTGCGCCGGCCACGCGGCGGGAATGTCCAGGACTCCGCAGGTGGCGATCAGCCGGTCGTACGGCGCGTTCGCGGCATGCCCCTCCAGCCCGTCCCCCACCACCAGATCGGGGTGGTGGCCGACCGTACCGAGCGCGACCCGGGCACGGCCGGAGATCTCTTCGTCGACCTCGACGGAGGTCACCGTCTCGTCGCCGAGCCGATGGCACAACAGGGCGGTGGAGTAGCCCGAGCCGGTACCGATCTCCAGGACCCTCATACCGTCCCGGACGTTCAGTTCCTCCAGCATCCGGACCACCAGGCCCGGGAGCGTGCTCGAACTGGTCGGCAGACGGTAGATCCGGCCGTCGAGATCGGTCGGCACCACCGTCCCGGCGATCTGCGTCACCAGGGACTCGTTGCGGTAGCAGCCCGGCAGCCATTCCTCGTCCCCGGGCCGTACCGGCTCCCACCCGGTACGTCCTCCACCGTCCTCGCGCCGGAAGAACCCGCCGCGCAGGAACTCGTGCCGGGGGGTGTCCAGCACCGCGCGACGCCATTCCGGTGAACGCAGATCACCACTGGCCGTGATCTCGTCGGCCAGCTCTTCGCATCTGTCGTCGGTCATCGAGGGGAAATACATGGGTAGATCGGCCATGAACGCGACCATCTCCCCGTTCCCGGAGCCGCCGAAAGAGGCGTGCCGAGGCACCGGCAGGCGCAGGGCCACCGGCGGGAGCCCCCGGCGCCGCTACGGCACGATGATGTTCGCCGCGAGGATTCCGCGGATGCCGGCGACCAGCTTGCGCCATTCCACCGCGTCCTCGCCCTCCCACAGGTCGGCCGATTCCGAGGCGGGGGCCGTGACGCGGTCCAGGGCGGCGATCGCCAGGGGGCGGAGGGCCGGGGTGAGGACCGGGAGGGGCTTCTTCGGGCCGTAGTTCGGGTTGACCGTCTCGCCGTCCGGGCACTGCGCCGCCACCAGCGCGGCAGCCGCCAGGGCGCGATTGCCCTCGTAGCTGTCGAGGTAGCCGTCGAGGGCGGTGTCCGACGCCTCGGCGAGTGTGCGGCGGATCAGCTCCTCGCGGGCCGCCGGATCCGCGTCGTCCAGATGGCCGGAGAAGTCCGCCGCCGTGTCGTTGTCGAAAGGTCCAATGTCCCAGGCGCCCATCGTGTGTCCCTCCCGCAGGCGCCGGACACGTCACCGCGTCCGCCCCGCACCCCTTGAAGTCTGCTGCCCCCGATCGTGACACGGCGCACCGACAACAAGCCCGCCAGGGCCGGGCTCCTTCCGGTGCCGTCAGTAGGCTTCGTATGTGAAGAACAGTCACAAGACCCGCATATCGGGTGCGATCGCCCTGGCCGGGACGGCCGCCCTCCTGCTCACCGGCTGTGAGACCGTCGCGGCTCCGAGCCGCCCCGGGGCTGCTCCGGGGGCGGTCAGTCCGCTCGTCAATCCCGAAGGGACCCGGCCCGGTCTCGGGCCCGTCGCCGACGGGGACCGGGCGCGGGCCCGGGAGCTGATCGAAGGGCTCGGCACCAAGGGGCGCGGGGCCGGGACGGGGTACGAGCGGGAGCGGTTCGGGCGGGCCTGGATCGATACCGCCGACGGTGTGCCCCTCGCCCGCAACGGCTGCGACACCCGGAACGACCTCATCCGGCGCGACGGGCGCGAGCTGCGGTTCCGGGACGGCTCCGACTGCGTCGTGGTCGCGATGACCCTCGCCGACCCGTATACCGGCAAGGACATCGCCTGGAAGAAGGCGGCCGCCGCCGAGGTCCAGATCGACCATGTCGTGCCCCTCGCCTACGCCTGGCGGATGGGCGCCGCGCGCTGGCCAGCCGACAAGCGGGAACGATTCGCCAATGACGCCCTCAATCTGCTCCCCGTCGACGGCGCCGCCAACCAGGCGAAACGGGACTCAGGACCGGCGTCCTGGCTGCCGTCGAACAAGTCGATCCGGTGCTCGTACGCCGTCCGGTTCGCGCAGGTCGCGGCGGAGTACGACCTGCCGGTGACCGGGCCCGACAAGCGGACCATGCTCCGTCAGTGCGGCGCCGCTTAAAGCAGCGCCCCGAAAAGAGCGTTGTGCCAGAATCGTACCGGTGTACGAGACGCATGTGACGGTCCGCTGCCGCACCGACGCCGAGCTGGCCGCCCTGGACGCGTGGGCCGCCGACCGAGGGCTCAAAGTCACCCACATAGTGCTGGCCCGTGGCCGGACCCCGTCCCAGCCCATGCTCACGCTGCCCGACCGAACCGGGCACCCCGCCGTCGTGGCCGCCCTCAGGGGCGCCGGATTCGAGCCCGTACGGGTCAAGGTGGAGACCGTGCCGTGGAGCGGTGAACCGGCGGGACCTGGCGGCGGCTACTACGAGCACCACCTCAAGCTGAGCCTGCCCGCCGACTACGACCGGGCGGCCCTGGAGGCGCTCGTCGTCCCGCACGGCGCCCATCTGTCGTGGAACGCCCGCCGCGTCCTGCCGGGGCCCGGCGCGCGGCACGAACGCTTTGTGACGCAGCGCCACCCCGGGCCCGCCGACGCGGCGGGACGGGCCTGCGACACCCTGGTCGCGGCACTTGCCGGGGCCGGGTACGAGCATCTGTCGGAGGAGCGGGAGTTCGTCCTCTCCGACAGCGATGTGTCCGTCGACGACGGCTGGCTTGAGGAGATCCGATGAGCGGTATGACCCGACCCCCGTGGCATCCCGAGGACCGGCGACCGCCCGAGTACGGGCGCCGGAAGTCGGAGCCGCCGTACACCCTGACCGCGGGCGTCGGCTCCGGAGCCGTACGCCACCGTGTCTTCGATCCGGCCCTGCTGCACTTCCACGACGCGTACCGGCCCGCCGACGACGTGGTGGGGGACCCCGGACTCCGCGACCGCTGGCGGACGGCCCGGCGCGCCGCCCTCGAACTCGTGCTCGCGGCCGTCGCCGCGACCCCCTGGGCCGAATCGCTCGTCCTGCGCGGCAGCATGCTGATGTCCGCCTGGTTCGGCCCGGCCGCCCGGACGCCCCGGGACATCGACTTCGTCGTCGTCCCCGACACCTGGCGTATCGACGACCTCCGGACCCGGGAACTCCTCCACGACGTCGCCGCGGCGGCCGAACGCCTCGCCCTGGAGGGCGGCACGGGACTCGCCCTCCCCGCCTCCGGCGCCGTATCCGAGTACATCTGGACCTACGACCGGGTGCCGGGGCAGCGGCTGGTGCTCCCGTGGACCGCGCCCGGCCTGCCCGGCGGTCAGGTGCAGCTGGACTTCGTCTTCCAGGAGCGGCTGCCGGTGCCCGCCGAGCCCGCGGAGGTCGCGGGGGTACGGATCGCGGCGGCCACCCGGGAACTGTCCCTCGCCTGGAAACTCCTGTGGATCAGCTGCGACATCCACCCCCAGGGCAAGGACCTGTACGACGCCGTCCTCCTCGCCGAGAGCTGCGCCATGCCGCTCGGCCTGTTGGAGACGGTGCTGCGGACGGCGGACGAGTGGCCGGGGTCGCCGGACTCGCCGCTGGGCCCCGGGATGTTCCAGTCCCTACCGGACGAGGTGGACTGGAGCGGTTTCCTCCGGGACCACCCGGACGCCGAAGCCGCCGTCCAGACCCTCCCCGGTCGGCTGACGGCCGCCCTGGCGCCCGTCTTCGAGCGCCGGACCCCGCGGCCCAGAACCGGGGCCAGTGACGGGCGGCAGGTGCTGTACCGGCGCGGCGGGCCGGGGGACGCGCTGATGGAGGGGAAGGCGGATGGGGAGGCGGGCGGGGGCGTACAAACGGCGGGGGAGGGGCCGCCGTCGGCGACCCCTCCCCCCATCACGCGGTGATACCGGGTGATCAGCCCATCTGGTCCGTGTCCAGGACGTCGTCCGGGGACGGGACCTTCGGCAGCGGCGCCTTGCCGTAGTTGCTGTAGTTGAGGGTGTACGGCTCGCCATCGCTCTTGCCCACGATCTTGACGAGGTACGGCTCGCCCTCGGCGGCGACATACGCCTCCGTACCGTCCGGGCCGGTGAACTTCAGCGCCTTCTGGCCGTTCACCGTGGTCTCTCCGGCCCGGCGGGCGTCGGTGGGCTTGACGCTCTTGTCGCCGGCGTCCTCCTTCATGATCTTCTCGAGGTCGCAGATCTCGGCGAAGGTGGCGAAGTCGCCGTCCTTGCTGCCGGTGAGCCACTTGCCCTTCATCATCTTCACGACCTGCTCCGCCTGGCCGGCGGGCATGGACGGGTCCTTGATCTGGGTGTTGAGGAAGGTCTCGTCGGGGCGTATGTAGGCGGCCGTGCCGGTGCTGACGATCTCCATGCTGCCCTGCCCCTTGACGCCCATGCTGCCCGTGCACCGGCCGTCGGCGTGGATGGAGAGATTGATGTCGGTACGCAGCTTCGGCTGTCCCGGCTCCGGGTCCATCGGGCCCTGACCGGCGACGGTCACGGACTGGGCGCCCTTGGTGGCCTTGATGGCGGCCTCGACGATCTGTGCGTCGGTCTTCCCCGCGAACGGGTCGTCCTTGCCCTTGCCGGTGTCGTCCTTGCCCTCGTCGCCGCAGGCGGTCGCCGTCAGGGCGAGCACCGAAACCAGGGCGGCGGCCGCGATGGTGCTGCGGCGGGTACGGAAGGTACGAGACATCTTGGTTCTCCGAGTCGTGGTGCTGGTGGTGCTGGTGATGGTGACCGGCGGAGGGGGCAGCGGGAGCGGGCGGTCCTGGTCGGACGTCAGAGGGCCAGTTCCCACTGGGCCGGGTCGTGACTCATTCCGGGACTGATCTCCAGGGTCAGGTCCTTGGCGGTGGCCGGGGTCGAGAAACCGTAGGTGACGGTGGCCTTGCGGCCCGGAAGAATCGTTCCTTCGAAGCCGGTGTCGACGGTGTCGTCGAAGATCTGCTCCGCCGTCACGCCCTCGGTCCCGGCTCGCGCCTCCGTTGTCGTGAGGGTGGAGTCGAAACCCTTGTCCCCGGTGTTCTCGATGACCACGGTCACCTTATATGCCTGATTTCCCGCCTTGTGGCCTGCCGCGTAATCACTCGGGCGGAAATCCTTGGGCGCGGTGGTGACGGTGACCTTGACCCCGTCGGGGTACGTGGCGCTGCCGCCGACCGCGAGAGGGCCGTCCGAGCCGCCCGAATCCCCGCCGCCGAGGCCCTTGCTCTTTCCCTTCCCCTTCTTCCCCTTGCCCTTCTTGTCGCCGCCGAGGCCGGACCCGTCGCCTTCGGCGCCGTCCGCGTCGCCGGTGCCTCCGCCGCCCTGCTCCGTGCTCGGCGAGCCCGACGCGGCGATGTCCTTCTTCACCTCGTCGACGGCGTCACTCGTCACCTGGACGGTCAAATAGGTGCCGACGGTTGCGAGGGCCATCGCGGCGGCGCCGATCGCCGCCCCCGCGGCGGCGGCCCGGCCGTTGGACGCCTCGCCCCGCCGGGCCCGGCCGCGGCCCTTCAGGCCCATGATCAAGGCGATCAGGCCGAGGGTCCCGCCGACGAAGAAGACGAAGGGGATCCAGGCGACGGCCGCGCCGATGAGACCGATGACGAGGGCTGCCGTACCCAGGCCGTTGCGGAGCGGGCCGCGACCGCCGCCGCCCGGGCCGGCGGGACCGCCGGGGGCCCCGGGGCCCGAGTCGAAGCCGCCGGATCCCCCCGGTCCGGCGGATCCGCCCGGTACTCCCGGTCCCCCCGGTCCACCCGGCGCTCCGGATCCCCCCGGTCCCCCGAAGCCCTGGTGGCCCGCGCCGAACCCCCCGTCGGCACCGCCGGGGCCGGTCGGACCGGCGGGACCCCCGTACCCGCCGGCCGACTGCGCGTAGCCCGGTTCCCAGTCGGGGCCGGAGTGCCGGGGGTGCCCGTAAGCCGGGTCCCCGTGACCCCAACTCGGGTCCCCGTGACCCCCCGGCCCGCCCGGGTGGGCGGATCCGCCGTGAGGTGTGTTGCCCGTACCTCCGCCGTACGGCGGCTGCTGCATGGAGTGGGACATGGTCGTGCCCTCCCGGACAGGACGGTGGCGGAAGAACCACGGCGAGCGCCGTGGTGCGAACCGACTCGGCCGCACCGAAGCACGGCACGAGGCAGTTCACGCCGCATCCGGGCCGGTTGCGCTGTCCCGTGTAGCGACGGGTCAATAAGAGCAGAGCCTGTGAACGGAGTCAACATCTGAATCCGTGTACAAGGTTCTGCACATGTGAATGGGGCTCTCGGGTGGAGGCGGCTATGATCGGCGACACAGCAGGGGAGTCCGAGGACATCGGGAACGGATCACGGAGGCAGCCACGTGCCGGAGAGCGCGAGTGAAGTCACCGCGGCCGGGATCGCCCGGCTCGCGGGCGTGGGACGTGCCGCCGTCAGCAACTGGCGCCGCCGCCACACCGACTTCCCCAAACCCGTCGGCGGCACCGACACCAGCCCCTCCTTCGCCCTCACCGACGTCGAGCGATGGCTCCGCGACCAGGGCAAACTCGCCGAGGTCCCGCTCCGTGAACGCGTCTGGCAGCAGCTCGCCGACCGGCCCGCGACCGCCGCCGCCGACGCCCTCGTCGGCGCCGGACTCGTCCTCCTCGTCGACCACGACCGGCCCGTCACCTGGCAGGAGCTGACCTTCGGCGACGACGAGCGGATGGCCGAACTGCTGCCCACCGCCGTCGAGCAGGTCCTGGCCCAGCGCTTCGCCGACGACCGGCTCGAACCCTTCCTCCCGGCCCTGCGCGCGGGCCGCGCCCTCGCCCCCGACGCCCTGCCCTTCCTGCGCTCCGTCGGCGAACTCTCCGCCGAACTCGGCCCCCGCCAGGCGTACGAGTTCCTCCTCGGCCGCTATCTCGACGCCAACATCCGCCAGTACACGCCCACCCCGCCGGGCCCGGCCGCCCTGATGGCCGCCATCGCCCTGCCGCCGGAGACCGCGCGCGACACGACCGTCCTCGACCCGGCCGCCGGGACCGGCGGACTGCTGTGCGCGGTCGAGCACCCCGCCGCCCTGCGCGCCCAGGACACCGACCCCGGCCTCACCGTCCTCACGGCGCTCCGGCTCGCCCTGCGCCACGACCCGGCCGTCGCCGTCTCCGCCCGCGCCGGGGACACCCTGCGCGCCGACGCCTTCCCCGACGTCCGGGCCGACGCCGTGCTGTGCCACCCGCCGTTCAACGAACGCAACTGGGGCCACGACGAACTCGCCTACGACCCGCGGTGGGAGTACGGCTTCCCGGCCCGTACCGAGTCCGAACTGGCCTGGGTCCAGCACGCCCTGGCCCGGCTGCGCCCCGGCGGCACCGCCGTCCTGCTGATGCCGCCCGCCGCCGCGTCCCGCCGCTCCGGCCGCCGGATCCGGGCCGGACTGCTGCGCCGGGGCGCGCTGCGCGCCGTCGTCGCCCTGCCCGCGGGCGCCGCGCCCCCGTACGGCATCCCCCTCCACCTCTGGGTGCTGCGGCGCCCCGAGCCCGGCCGCCCGCCCGCCTCCGCGCTGCTGCTCGTGGACACCACGGAGTTCGGCGAGCCCGGCGGCGGACGCGACCGGGTCGACTGGGCCGCCGTCCACACCGCCGTCCTCGACGTCTGGCGCCCCTTCGACGGAGCGGGCGAGGCCGCCGGAGCCGCCGCCGACCGGCCCGGGACCAGCCGCGCGGTCCCCGTCATCGAACTGCTCGACGACGACGTCGACCTGGCCCCCGCCCGGCACGTCCCGCCCGCCGCGGGCGGCGGCGACGCCGAGGACCTGGAGCGGGTACGGGAACGCCTCACCGACACCCTCCGGCTCACCGGCGAGCTGACCCCCGCGCCCGCCGCCGCCGCGACGCCCGCGCCCCGGCCCTCCACCACCGTCGGCGAACTCGCCCGCGCGGGCGCCCTGACCATCCGCGCCGGAGCCACCGCGGCCGTCCCGGGCCCCGCCCACCCGGGCACCGGCGCTGCCGGCCCCCCCGGAACGCCCGGAACCCTCGAGAACGCGGTCCTCACCGAACACGACGTCCTCCAGGGCGGCCCGCCGACCGGCGTGCTCCCCGACACCCCCGACGACGAGCCCGTCCGCGTCCACGCGGGCGACGTGGTCGTCCCCGTACTCGGCGGCGCCTCCGTCGTCCGGGTCGTCGACGACACCACGGCGGGCGCCGTCCTCGGCCGCAACCTCCAGCTCCTGCGCCCCGTACCCGAAGCGCTGGACCCCTGGTTCCTCGCCGGATTCCTGCGCGGCACCGCCAACAACCGGCAGGCCAGCAGCTACGCGTCCACCGCCACCCGGCTCGACGTCCGCAGACTGCAACTGCCCCGCGTCCCCCTCGACGACCAGCACCGATACGGGGAACGCTTCCGCGCGCTCGCCGCCTTCGAGGACGCGCTGCGACTCGCGGGGCGCCTCGGCGAACAGCTCGTCCAGGGCCTGTACGACGGTCTCACCGACGGCACGGTCGCCCCGGAACGGGACCCTCTGTAAGAGCGGGGCACCCCGGAACCGGCGGACGCGACGGCGCGGGTGACAGCGCGTGCGACACCGCGGGGCCCGCCGGTCCCCGGATCCCCGAGGACGTGGGGGGCGTCGGTGTATACCCTCGTCCGTACCCACGGCCCTCGTCACCAGGAGCAGCGATGCACGGCCCCGGCTATGCCCCACCGCGTGAAGGGCCGCCGTCGAGCGCGGCGGTCGTCCTGCTGCGCGCGATGTTCATGGCGCTCGCGCTGCTCTCCTGCGGGCTGCTCGCCTGGGCCGCGATGCTCCGTCTCGCCGTCCTGCGCCGCAGGCCCCTGGACTGGGCCCTGTTCGTGGCGACCATCGTCCTGACCGCCGCCCTCGTCTTCACCATCGCCACCTGGGGCTCCGACACGGACGCCAAGGAAGGCAACAACGTCGACGGGTTCGTCGCCATCGGACTCATCGCGACGGGGGTCGCCGTCGCCGTCCACTTCCTCGTCGCCGACCTGCGCCGGATAGACCTGATGCGGCTGGAGTGGGAGCGGACACAGGGCCGCCCGCAGGGCTATGCCGCGCCGCCCGCCGCGCACCCGGCCACGCACCCCGCCGGAGGGTTCGGACCGCCGCCGGGTCCCGTCCCGCCCGGCTACGGCTATCCGCCCCCGGCGGCCACCGTGCCCGGCCCGGGCTACGGCTATCCCGCCGTGAACACCCCGCCGCCGCCCGCCCCGGGTCCGCCGCCCGCCCCCGCGCAGCCGCAGCCGCAGGCCGGTGCGCCCGCGCCCCGGATCGACCAGGTCCGCGCCGAACTCGACGAACTGAGCGACTACCTCCGCAAGGGCAGCAGGGACAACGGGGACAACGGGGGGCACGGCCGGTGAACGGACGCGTCATCGCGGACCGGTACGAGCTGTCGACCCTCATAGGTCAGGGCGGCATGGGCCAGGTATGGACCGCCTACGACGGGCGGCTCGACCGCCGGGTCGCCGTCAAGCTCCTCCGCCCCGACCATATGACCCAGGGCACCGACGCCGACGAGATGCGGCGGCGCTTCGTCCGCGAGTGCCGGGTCACCGCCCAGGTCACCCACCCCGGGCTCGTCACCGTCCACGACGCGGGCAGCGCGGGCGACGACCTGTATCTGGTGATGCAGTACGTCGAGGGCGCCGACCTCGCCGACCACTTCGCCGAGCACGAGCCCTACCCCTGGCAGTGGACCGTCGCCGTCGCCGCCCAGCTGTGCGCCGTACTCGCCGCCGTCCACGCCGTGCCGATCGTCCACCGCGACCTCAAGCCGCGGAACGTGATGGTGAAGCCGGACGGCACGGTCACCGTCCTCGACCTGGGCGTCGCCTCCGTCATCGACACCGACACCACCCGCCTCACCCACACCGGATCCCCCATCGGCAGCCCCGCGTACATGGCGCCCGAGCAGGCCATGGGCGGCGCGGTCGGCCCGTACACCGATCTGTACGCGCTCGGGGTCCTGATGCACGAACTCCTCAGCGGCAACGTCCCCTTCGCGGGCTCCACGGCCCTCGGTGTCCTCCACCGCCATCTGTACGAGGCCCCGCTCCCCGTCCGCCGGATACGCCCCGACGTCCCCGAGCCGCTGGAGGCGCTCGTCCTGACGCTGCTCGCCAAGGACCCGCAGCACCGGCCCACCGGCGCGCAGGAGGTGTACGAGACCCTGGCCCCGCTGCTGCCCCGGCACGGCAACCCCGGCGGACCCCTCGACCCCACGCGCCCCTTCCTGCGCCCGCACGCCCCCTGGCCCGACCGGGCCGCCGCGCCGGCCTCGGCGGCCGTGGTCCCCACCCCGCCCGAGCCCGATGTCGCCGCCGCCGTCGACGAGGTCAAGCGCCTCCTCGGCGAGGGCAGCATCACCCAGGCCGTGGACATCCTCGGCGGCATCCTCCCGGCCGCCGCCGCCGAGCACGGCGAGCGCTCCCCGGTCGTCAGGATCCTGCGCAAGCAGTACGCGGCGACCCTGATGGACGACGGCCAGTACCGCCGTGCCCTGCCCGAACTGCGCAGACTCGCCGACGACCGGGCGGCGGAGGCCGGGCCCGCGGACCCGGGGACCCTCCAGTTCCGCCATGACGCCGCGCACTGCCTCGAACAGCTCGGCGAGGCCGCCGCGGCCGTCGCCGAGTACCGCGCCGTACTGCCGTACTACGAACGCGCCGGGGACACCGCCCGCGCCTTCGACGTCCGCCACCGCGTCGGCAACCTGATGCTCGCGGTCGGCGACCACGCGGGCGCCCGGCACCAGCTCCAGGCCCTGCTCTTCGACGCGGAGCGGGCGTACGGGCCGTACCACCAGCTCCCCGCGGACCTGCGCCGCGCGCTCGAACGGCAGAGCCGGTTCCACCCCTGACGGGGGAAGCCCGCCCCGGTTCCCCGGGCGGGCGGCCCGGCATGCCGTACGCTTCCGGACGGATCGGCCCCTACCGGGCCATCGGCGACGAGCCGACGAGCAACCCGACAGGCCCCCGACGAGCATCTGAGGATCCGGCGAGACCATGACCATCCGCGGCCAGCTCGTGCGATTCGCCCTCGTGGGCGTGGTCAACACCGCGACGTACTACGCCCTGTACCTGCTCTTCCTGACCCGGCTGCCGTACGTCGCCGCGCATGTCCTGGCCTTTGTCCTCAGCATGATCGGCTCCTTCTTCCTGACCTCCTACTTCACCTACCGGACCCGGCCCACCTGGCGGAAGTTCCTGCTCTTCCCGCTGACCAACGCGGCCAACTTCGTCATCACGACGGCCGGTGTCTATCTGCTGGTGGACGTCCTCGGACTCGACGACCGGTACGCGCCGCTGATCGCGGCGGGCGCGGCGATCCCCGTGACGTTCGTGGTCTCCCGCACGATCATGCTCAGGCCCGAGCCGGGACGGCGGGACGGGCACGGCGACGGGCATCTCGTCCGTACCTCCCGTAACAAGCGGCTCGTTGGACCAAAACAGTCGCGGTGAAGTAGTGGCCCCAGTCCCGTGGACTGCCTACCATCGGTCACCGCAGGACTTTGTGACTCGTCGCACAAACCTCGTCTGGAGGCTCCTTTGCACCGCCGCCGTCGCACCGCGATCCTCGTCTCCGCCGCTCTCGTCGCCGTACCGCTGCTCGCCGCGTGCGGAAACGACGCCCACCCGGGGGCAGCCGCCGTCGTCGGAGGCGAGCGGATCGAGGTCTCCACCCTCCAGGCCACCGTCGCCGACGTCCGCGACGCCCAGGCGAAGTCGCCGCAGGGCGACCAGCTGATCGAGCAGACCGGGCAGCTCGGCCGGGCCAAGCTGTTCGACCTGATCGTCGACAAGGTGGTCAGGAAGGCCGCCGACGACGCGGGCGTCTCGGTCACCCGCAAGGAACTCCAGGAGGGCCGCGCCGGGTATGCCGCCCAGGCGGGCGGCGAGGAGGCCCTGGCCGCGATGTTCCTCCAGCAGCGGGGAGTCGCGCCCGACCGGGTCGACGCCGTCGTCGAACGCGAGATCCTCATCGGCAAACTGGCCGAGTCCATCGGCGCCGCGAACACCCCGGAGGGCCAGCAGCGACTGAACCGCACCTTCACCGCTGCGGCGAAGTCGCTCGATATCGACGTGAACCCGCGGTACGGGACCTGGGACAACCAGAAGCTGGAGCTGGGCGACTACAAGGCGCCGTGGATCTCCCAGCTCACGAAGTCGCCCCCGGCCGCGCCGCCTGCCGCGCCTCCCGCCGCGTCCTGAGCCCGCGGTTGGAGGTGGTTGCCGCCTGAGCCTCGCGCTCGGGTGCGGGGCGGTGGGTGGCTGGGCGCGCAGTTCCTCGCGCCCCTGGATATTGCGGTTCACGTGCTGTGTGGGGTGCGGGGCCCCGGTGTGTCTTGTCGGCAGACCGCTGCTCTGGACCCTGCGGGTTGCCTGTGCGGCGCGGGTTGGTCGGGCGTCTCCGGGGTTGCCTCCTCGCCATCGGCGGAACTCGGGCCCTTGGCAGCGGTCACCGCTGCACACCGCCGACGGCTGCGGGGGCAACCCCGGAACCCCCCTCCTCACGCATACGGACATGCGGCCGTCGGCCCAGGATCTTCAGGGGCGCGGGGCTCAGGGGGCACGCGCCCTCCGCCGGCGGGTAGCGTTGACGTGGTGGACAACAGTCGTATCGTTCTGCTCACCACCAGCCATCGCGTCGCCCCCGGGCTCCTGTCCTGGGACGCCTGGAGCACGCTCCGCGCCGCGGACCGGGTGTGGTGCGGGGACCCCGGGCATCCCCAGCTGCCGTATCTGCGCGAGGCCGGGATCGACGTCGAGATCACCGTGCCCGACGCGCACACCCTCGTGGACATCTGCGCCGGGGGCGCGACCGTCGTCGTGCTCGTCGGGGGCGAGGGCGACCGGGCGCTGACCGACGGGCTCGCCCGGCTCGCCGGATCCGGCCGGACCGCGGTGCCCGATCTGGAGCTGCTGCCCGGCTCGTACGACCTGCCCGGTGCCCGGCTGCTCGATCTCGTACAGATCATGGACCGGATCCGCGAGACCTGCCCGTGGTCGTCCGTACCGACGCACCGGGATCTGGCCCGGTACGCCATCGAGGAGTCGTACGAACTGGTCGAGGCGATCGAGCGGGGCGACCGGGACGAGCTGCGGGAGGAGCTGGGCGACGTACTCCTCCAGGTCGTCTTCCACGCGCGGATCGCGGAGGAGGACCCCGAGGAGCCGTTCTCGGTGGACGACGTCGCAGCCACGATCGTGGAGAAGCTGATCAACCGGCATCCGCATCTGTTCGGGGACGAGAAGGCCGAGACCCCGGAGGACGTCCGGAGGATCTGGCTCCGGACCAAGGCCGAGGAGAAGCGGCGCGACTCCGTGACCGACGGCATCCCGCTCGGGCAGCCGGGTCTTGCGCTCGCGGCGAAGCTGGCGTCCCGGGTACGGACGGGCGGGTTGGACGTGGCGCTGCCGTCCGGCGAGGGCGTGGGGTACGAGCTGCTGGCGCTCGCGGCCGGGGCCGAGGCGGCGGGGGTGGACCCGGAGGCGGCGCTGCGGGCGGCGGCGCGGACGTACTACGACGCGATCCGCGCCGCGGAGTCCTGACGCCGCCTGCGCTCCGCGCCTTTTCCCGCGCCCCGGGCCGGCCCCGCCTGGCCATGGCTCGCCCCTCCGGGCGGGGTGGTGTTTCGGGTGCGGTCCGTCCGTGGTTGTTCGCGCAGTTCCCCGCGCCCCTGGATGCCCACCTCAAGGCCCTTGCGGAGGCGTCGCCCTTCCGGGGGTGGGTTGTGTTTCGGGTGCGGGCCGCCCTGGGCTTGTCGCGCAGTTCCCCGCGCCCCTGAAGATCCTGGGCCGGCCGGTCATGTCCATCGTCGTGAGGAGGGTGGTTCCGGGGTTGCCCCCGCAGCCGTCGGCGGTGTGCAGCGGTGACCGCTGCCAAGGGCCCGAGTTCCGCCGATGGCGAGGAGGTAACCCCGGAGACGCCCGACCAACCCGCGCACAGCAAGGACCCGCAGGGTCCAGAGCAGCGGTCTGCCGACAAGACACCCGGAGACCCTGCACGACACCGGCGACGTGAACCGCGATATCCAGGGGCGCGAGGAACTGCGCGACCAGCCACTCACCGGGCCGCACCCGGAAACGGACCCCGCCCGGGGGATAGCGTCACGGTATGCGCACCGCCTCCGACGTACCGATGCCCGATGGGATGCCCGAGCTGTTCAGCTGGGAGTTCGCCACGGATCCGTATCCGGCCTATGCCTGGCTGCGGGAGCACGCGCCGGTGCGCCGGACGACCCTGCCGAGCGGGGTCGAGGCCTGGCTGGTGACCCGGTACGCGGACGCCCGGCAGGCCCTCGCCGACCCGCGGCTCTCGAAGAACCCCGTGCATCACGACGAGCCCGCGCACGCCCGGGGGAAGACGGGGATCCCGGGGGAGCGGAGCGCCGGGCTGATGACGCATCTGCTCAATATCGACCCGCCGGATCACACCCGACTGCGCCGGCTGGTCGTGAAAGCGTTCACACCGCGCCGGGTCGCGGCGTTCGAGCCGCGGGTGCAGGAGCTGACCGACCGGCTGATCGACGGGTTCGCCGCGCGGGGGAGCGCCGATCTGATCCACGAGTTCGCGTTCCCGCTGCCGATCTACGCGATCTGCGATCTGCTGGGCGTGCCCGCCGAGGACCAGGACGATCTGCGGGACTGGGCGGGCATGATGATCCGTCACGGCGGCGGGCCCCGCGGTGGTGTGGCCCGGTCGGTGAAGCGCATTCGCGGATATCTGGCGGAGCTGATCCACCGCAAGCGCGAGACCCTCGGCCCTGAGGACGCGGACGATCTGATCTCCGGGCTGATCCGGGCGAGCGACCACGGTGAGCATCTCACCGAGAACGAGGTCGTCGCGATGTGTTTCGTGCTGCTCTTCGCGGGGTTCGAGACGACCATCAATCTGGTGGGCAACGGGCTGTACGCCCTGATGCGGCACCCGGCGCAGCGCGCCCGTCTCCAGGAGTCGCTCGCCGCGGGGGAGACGGCGCTGCTGGAGACGGCCGTGGAGGAGCTGCTGCGGTACGACGGCCCGGTGGAGATGGCGACCTGGCGGTACGCCACGGAGGCGCTGACGATCGGCGGGGCGCGGGTCGCGGCGGGCGACCCGGTTCTCGTGGTGCTGGCGGCGGCCGACCGTGACCCGGAGCGGTTCGACCGGGCCGATGTCCTGGATCTGGCGCGGCGTGACAATCAGCACCTCGGCTACGGGCACGGCATCCATTACTGTCTCGGCGCCCCGCTGGCCCGGCTGGAGGGGCGGACCGCGATCGCCACGCTGTTGCGCCGCCTTCCCGACCTGCAACTGGCGGTGGATCATCACGATTTGCGATGGCGCGGCGGTCTGATCATGCGTGGACTGCGCACCCTTCCGGTGGAGTTCACCCCCGCTGAAACTGACGGACTATCAAAAATGTGATGTTCGCGTGATCTCCGCTGCATCGACTTGTGACAGACGTTCGAGTGCGGCTACGTTCACCCCCGTTCCAGCCCTCACGCGAAAGGCAGTGCGCATGCTCTCCGGGAATGGTCGACATCGCCGTCCTCGACAGGCCCCGGCCTTGGTCGTCGCCGCGGGGGTGACGGGATCCGCGATAGCGATCCCGCTCCTGGGCGCCACCTCGGCGTCGGCGGCGGACTCCGCGGTCTGGGATCGGGTCGCGGAGTGCGAGAGCGCCGGGCAGTGGAGCGCCAATACGGGCAACGGCTACTACGGCGGTCTCCAGTTCTCCCAGGAGACCTGGGCCGCCTTCGGCGGTGCGCAGTACGCGGACCGGCCCGACCTGGCGAGCCGCTCGCAGCAGATCTCCGTGGCCGAGAAGGTGCTCGCGGCGCAGGGCGAGAAGGCGTGGCCGTCGTGCGGGGCGAACGCCGGGCTCGGGGCCGACGCGGGGACCGGGGTCGACCCGGGCGCCGAGCCGGTGCCGACGGGGCCGGCCGCCAAGCGTGCGGCGGACGCCGCCAAGGAGACCGCTCCGGCGGAGCCGCGTGAGGCGGGTGGGAAGCCCGCCGGGATCGCGAAGCCGAAAACGGACGCCGCGGGCGCGCCGGACGCCGCCAAGGAGAAGAAGGAGGCGTCCGGCACCGGCAAGCACCGCGGTCCGGCCGCGCAGGAGCCCGGTACGGCGGCGGACGGCGCCCCGGAGGGCACCGCGGGCGCCGAGGCCGGGGCGACCCCGGACGCGTCGGCCGTGGAGACCATCGACCCGTCCCGGATGTCCGGTCCGGACCGGACATCCCGGAGTGACACTCCCGGGCGCGCCGACGCGCGGAACCAGGGCGACCCGGGCACCGCGGGCAAGACGGGTATGGCGGACAACAAGGCCGGTGGGGACAGTACGGCTGAAGCCGGGCCGAAGGACGGTACGTACACCGTCCGCTCCGGCGACAACCTCTGGGCCATCGCGGAGGAGAGGGACGTCCCCGGCGGCTGGCCGGCGCTGTACGAGGCCAATCAGAAGGTGGTCGGAGCTGACCCGGACCTCATCCTGCCTGGCCAGAGCCTCGATCTTCAGCCGAAGTAGCCTCCGGCGAGACCGAACTGACGTAGTGGTTTGCTGCTAAATGTCGGGTTTCGCATAAGTGAGACATGAGTCTCTTCGGCCCGATCGCGCCTCCGGCCCTTCCGGAATCGGCGATTCCGTGTGTCACCTGCGGAAACGCAAGGTTCCGGAGGGGCGGGATGGGTGATTTGACCCCGATGTTCCGTCTTTGAAGAACGGGGACGGCTGTGACTACGGTCTGGACCGCTCGCCAAAGCGGGCACCACTGACCGTCACGCCGAATCCTGCCGTCGGTCGGGGGGAACAGTCGTCGCGACAGCGCCGAAGGCAGGAGCGGGGGACCCAGGTTTGTGCCGGTCCCGTCCGGAGCCCGTGAGGGCGAAGGGCACCCGGCTCGGGGTGAAGCCGTACGACCCGGGGGTCGTACGGCCGGGCAACTCACCACGCCCGAACCCGACAGCTCACCTCGTAGGCGTCGGTGAGGGAGATCCGTCATGCTGTTCGCCAGCAAGGGCAAGCACCGCCGTCCGTCCAAGGCCGCCAAGTTCGCCGCTTTCGCCGGGATCACCGGTGCCGCCATCGCCGCCCCGCTGATGGGCGCCACCTCCGCCTCCGCCGCCACCGCCGCCGAGTGGGACAAGGTCGCCCAGTGCGAGTCCGGCGGCAACTGGTCCATCAACACCGGCAACGGCTACTACGGCGGACTCCAGTTCTCGCCGTCCACCTGGGCCGCCTTCGGTGGCACGGCGTACGCGTCCAACGCGCACCTCGCCTCCAAGGCGCAGCAGATCGAGATCGCCGAGAAGGTCCTCGACGGCCAGGGCAAGGGTGCCTGGCCTTCCTGTGGTGTCGGCCTGTCCAACGCCCCGTACGGCGGCGGCGCGGCCGAGCAGGCCCCCGCCCAGCCGAAGCAGGAGCAGCCGAAGCAGCAGGCCGCGCCGAAGCAGGAGAAGCGCGCCGAGGCCCCGACCACCCGCTCCGAGCGCGCCGAGGCCCCGAAGAAGGCCGAGTCGAAGAAGGCCCAGGGTCCGGCCAAGAGCTTCCTCAAGGGCGACGGCACCTACGAGGTCAAGGCCGGCGACACGCTGAGCAAGATCGCCGAGGCCGAGCAGGTCGAGGGCGGCTGGCAGAAGCTGTTCACGCTGAACGAGGACATCGTCGACAACGCCGACGTCATCTTCCCGGGCCAGCTTCTCCACCTGGGCTGATCCCCGTACGGACCCCGGGCCGCCGCCGTCCCCGCGGCGGCCCACCCCCCACGGGTCCGTCCCCCTGTGCCCGACAGTCGAGCCGCCCCCGGGCGCTCCGGCGCGGGCACGCCCCCGCCCCGGGCCGGCGCGACTTCCCCCGTACGCGCCGGTCCGGGGCTCCCCCTTTTCCGCGCCGGACGGCCGTGCCGACAGCCGGTCCTTACACCCGTCTGAGCGGGCAGGGGCGCAGGTGAGAGCCCTTACCGGCGGGTAGCGGCGCGGGTGCGCCGCCCATCGGGATTCTTCGCACTCTTTTTCGTCCCAGGGGGCGGGCATCGGCGGGCCGACACCCCCCGTCCGGTTAGGCTCGTGACCGCAAGGGCCGAAACAAAACCCGCATCCCACGCGTCACATCCCAGAAGGAGATGCTCGTGCCGTCCATCGACGTCGTCGTAGCCCGGGAAATCCTCGACTCCCGGGGCAACCCCACGGTCGAGGTCGAGGTGGGCCTCGACGACGGCAGCACCGGCCGTGCTGCCGTGCCCTCCGGTGCATCCACCGGAGCCTTCGAGGCCATTGAGCTCCGCGACGGGGACCCGAACCGCTACCTGGGCAAGGGTGTCGAGAAGGCCGTCCTGGCCGTCATCGAGCAGATCGGCCCCGAGCTGGTCGGCTACGACGCCACCGAGCAGCGGCTGATCGACCAGGCCATGTTCGACCTGGACGCCACCGACAACAAGGGCTCCCTCGGCGCCAACGCCATCCTCGGCGTCTCCCTCGCCGTGGCGCACGCCGCCTCCGAGGCCTCCGACCTGCCCCTCTTCCGCTACCTCGGCGGCCCGAACGCGCACCTGCTGCCCGTTCCGATGATGAACATCCTCAACGGCGGATCCCACGCGGACTCCAATGTCGACATCCAGGAGTTCATGATCGCGCCGATCGGCGCCGAGTCCTTCTCCGACGCGCTCCGCTGGGGCACCGAGGTCTACCACACCCTCAAGAAGGTGCTGAAGGGCCGCGGCCTCTCCACCGGCCTCGGCGACGAGGGCGGTTTCGCGCCGAACCTCGGCTCCAACCGTGAGGCGCTCGACCTCATCCTGGAAGCGATCAAGGAGGCCGGTTACGCCCCCGGCCGCGACATCGCGCTGGCGCTGGACGTCGCCGCCTCCGAGTTCTACAAGGACGGCGTCTACGAGTTCGAGGGCAAGTCCCGCACGGCCGCCGAGATGACCGAGTACTACGCGGAGCTGGTCGAGGCCTACCCGCTGGTCTCCATCGAGGACCCGCTGTTCGAGGACGACTGGGACGGCTGGAACACCATCACCGCGAAGCTCGGCACCAAGGTGCAGCTCGTCGGCGACGACCTGTTCGTCACCAACCCGGAGCGGCTGGCCCGCGGCATCGAGGAGAACTCGGCCAACGCCCTGCTCGTCAAGGTCAACCAGATCGGGTCCCTCACCGAGACCCTCGACGCGGTCGAGCTGGCCCAGCGCAGCGGCTTCAAGTGCATGATGTCGCACCGCTCCGGCGAGACCGAGGACGTCACCATCGCCGACCTGGCCGTCGCCACCAACTGCGGCCAGATCAAGACCGGCGCCCCGGCCCGCTCCGAGCGCGTCGCCAAGTACAACCAGCTCCTGCGTATCGAGGAGATCCTCGACGACGCCGCCGTGTACGCCGGCCGCAGCGCGTTCCCCCGCTTCAAGGGCTGACGCCGCACGGCTGACCGGCGCCCCGGCAGCCCGTCGTGCGCCACGTCCCCGGCCGCGGTCCCGTACCGTGTCCGGGGACGTACGCACATATGGACGGAGCAGGGGAGGCGGACGGAATGGCCCGGAAGAGCGCCGGAGCCGGCGGTGACCGGTTCTCCACCGCGACCAGGCTGCGTCTGCTCGGCGAGCAGACGGCCGCCCGTGTCTACCGCTCCCAGAACAAGCGGCAGGCCCGCCGCTCCCGGCTCACCGGCCGGGCCGCGTTCCTCGCCCTGATCGTCTGCTCCCTCGTGGTCGCCCTCGCCTACCCCATGCGGCAGTACGTCTCCCAGCGGGGCGAGATCGCCGAGCAGCGGGAGCGGCGCGCCGAGGCCGAGCAGCAGGTCGAGCGGCTGCGCGACGAGAAGGCCCGGCTGCGGGACGATATGTACGTCCGGCGTCTTGCCCGGGAACATCTGCACTACGTGGAGCCCGGCGAGACCGGCTACACGATGATCGACCCCGAGGCGGCCGAGCGGCGCCGCACCGACCAGGGCTCGGGCGACCGGCCCTGGTACTCGAACGTCTGGGAGGGCGTCGACACCGCGGACCGTGAGTGACGCGTCCCGTACGACCCCTTCCCCCGTAGTACCCGTACGCACCATCCGGACCCAAGGCAGGCATGGAAACCCCTCCTCCCACCACCGAGCACACCGCCCCCACGGACGCGGACATCGCGGCCTTCGAGGAGCAGCTCGGACGGCCGCCGCGCGGGCTGCGCGCGATCGCCCACCGCTGTCCCTGCGGACTGCCGGACGTGGTCGAGACCGCGCCCCGGCTGCCCGACGGCACCCCCTTCCCCACGCTCTACTACCTGACCTGCCCGCGCGCCGCGTCCGCGATCGGCACGCTGGAGGCGAACGGCGTGATGAAGGAGATGTCCGAGCGGCTGGCGAGCGACCCGGAGCTGGCCGCCGCCTACCGGGCCGCGCATGTGGACTACATCGCGCGCCGGGACCGGATCGAGGAGCTGAAGAACTTCCCCAGCGCCGGCGGGATGCCGGACCGGGTGAAGTGCCTGCACGTCCTGGTCGGCCACTCGCTGGCCGCGGGCCCCGGGGTGAACCCGCTGGGCGACGAGGCGATCGCGATGCTGCCCGAGTGGTGGCGCAAGGGCCCGTGCGTGACGCCGTGCGGCGCCGGCGCCGGCGCGGGTGCCGAGTCCGGTGCTGGTGCCGGCGCTGGTGGGTCCGGTGCCGGTGCGGGGGCCGCGTCGTGACCCGGGTCGCCGCCGTCGACTGCGGTACGAACTCCATCCGGCTCCTCGTCGCCGATCTCGACCCGGCCACCGGGCGGCTGACCGAACTGGACCGCCGGATGATCATCGTCCGGCTCGGCCAGGGCGTGGACCGGACCGGGCGGCTCGCGCCCGAGGCGCTGGAGCGGACCTTCGCCGCCTGCCGCGAGTACGCCGCGGTGATCAAGGAGCACGGGGCGGAGCGGGTGCGCTTCGTCGCCACCTCCGCGTCGCGCGACGCCGAGAACCGCGACGAGTTCGTGCGCGGCGTCCTCGACATCCTCGGGGTGGAGCCGGAGGTCGTCACCGGGGAGCAGGAGGCCGAGTTCTCCTTCACCGGCGCGACGAAGGAGCTGCCGGGACACGAGGAGCGGCTGGTCGTCGACATCGGCGGCGGCTCCACCGAGTTCGTCGTCGGGCGGGAGCACGTCGAGGCCGCCCGCTCCGTCGACATCGGCTGCGTACGGCTCACCGAACGCCATGTCCGCACCGACCCGGTGACCCCGGCCGAGCTGGCCGTGATCCGCGCCGACGCGGAAGCGGCGCTGGACCTGGCCGAGGAGACCGTCCCGCTGCGCCGGGCCGCGACCCTGGTGGGTCTGGCCGGTTCGGTGACCACGGTCGCGGCGATCGCGCTCGGGCTCGACAGCTACGACTGGGCCGCGATCCACCACTCCCGGATCCCGTACGAGACGGTCGCCGACATCACCCGGCGGCTCGCGGCGGCCACGCACGACGAGCGCGCCGCGATCCCGGTGATGCACCCGGGCCGGGTCGACGTCATCGTCGCGGGCGCCGTCGTCCTGCTGGCGATCATGGAGCGGACCGGGGCCCGGGAGGTCGTGGTGAGCGAGCACGACATCCTCGACGGCATCGCCTGGTCGCTGGTCTGACCCTCTCGGGGCACGGGGTCTCTTGCGAGGGTCCGACGGGTCAAATCCGACATAAGGGCCGTATAAATCGGTCCTGCGCACCGGTCGGCGGGCGGTCCGCAAAGAGCTTCGTGAAGTTCTTCACAAGGAAAAACGACCTGATGGGCGCCCCGGGGGGCCGAAAGGCCCGGTCCGGGGGGCCGGAGGGCCCTCCGGGCCCCTGAGGTGGGGGACTTGAGCCCGTTTTCGCCGGGTGGACCAGACGCCCGGCAAACGCCCTGTGCGGGCTCAAGGGGCCAGCTCAGAGGGGTGCCCAACGACTGAACCACCGGCCGCGTTCCCCGTCCGCCGTGTCAGATGGATCACGAGGGCCGCGCAGTGTAGCAGAGGTGCCCACCGTTCTTGTGAAGGGGCTCACGAGCACCCCCTCCGAGGGGGGTGGATACTCGATGGCATGAGCACCACGGAGCGTCCCAGGATCCTCGTCGTAGGCGGTGGGTACGTTGGCTTGTACGCGGCCCGGCGCATCCTGAAGAAGATGCGCTACGGAGAGGCGACCGTCACGGTCGTCGACCCCCGCTCGTACATGACGTACCAGCCCTTCCTCCCCGAAGCCGCCGCCGGCAGCATCTCGCCCCGGCACGTCGTCGTCCCGCTGCGACGCGTGCTGCCGAAGGCCGAGGTGCTCACCGGTCGGGTCACCACGATCGATCAGGACCGCAAGGTCGCCACGATCGCCCCGCTCGTCGGCGACGCCTACGAGCTGCCGTTCGACTACCTGATCATCGCGCTCGGCGCGGTCTCCCGTACCTTCCCGATCCCCGGCCTCGCCGAGCAGGGCATCGGTATGAAGGGCATCGAGGAGGCCATCGGCCTGCGCAACCATGTGCTGGAGCAGCTCGACAAGGCCGACTCGACCACCGATGAGGAGGTCCGCCGCAAGGCGCTGACCTTCGTCTTCGTCGGCGGTGGCTTCGCCGGTGCCGAGACCATCGGCGAGGTCGAGGACCTGGCCCGCGACGCGGCCAAGTACTACAACAACGTCAAGCGCGAGGACATGCGGTTCATCCTCGTCGACGCCGCCGACAAGATCCTTCCCGAGGTCGGGCCGAAGCTCGGCCAGTACGGCAAGGAGCACCTGGAGGGGCGGGGTGTGGAGATCTACCTCCAGACCTCCATGGACTCCTGCGTCGACGGCCACGTGGTGCTGAAGAACGGCCTGGAGGTCGACTCGGACACCATCGTGTGGACCGCGGGTGTGAAGCCCAACCCGGCGCTCGCCCGCTTCGGTCTGCCGCTCGGCCCCCGCGGCCACGTGGACACCGCCACGACCCTCCAGGTCCAGGGCACCGACTACATCTGGGCCGCGGGCGACAACGCCCAGATCCCGGACGTCGCCGCCCGCAAGGCCGGGGTCGAGAACGCCTGGTGCCCGCCGAACGCCCAGCACGCGCTGCGCCAGTCGAAGGTGCTCGGCGACAATGTGATCTCCGGGATGCGGGGCTTCCCGCAGAAGGAGTACAGCCACGCCAACAAGGGCGCGGTGGCCGGTCTCGGCCTCCACAAGGGCGTCGCGATGATCGTCATGGGCAAGATGAAGATCAAGCTCCGCGGCCGTCTCGCCTGGTACATGCACCGTGGCTACCACGGTATGGCCATGCCGACCTGGAACCGGAAGATCCGGGTCTTCGCGGACTGGACCCTCCAGATGTTCCTCAAGCGCGAGGTCGTGTCGCTCGGCGCGATCGAGTCCCCGCGCGAGGAGTTCTACGAGGCGGCCAAGCCCGCGCCCGCCCCGGCGGCCGTCGCCGCCCCCGAGAAGGCCAAGGCTTCCTGACTCCGGCCTTCTCCCCGGCACCCTGAACGAAAGGGCCGCCCGCCTCCGTGGTGCGGGCGGCCCTTCGCCGTGCCCGGACGCACTCGCCCGTACCCGGCCGTACCCGGACGCACCTGCCCGTGCCCCGTCCGTACACCGCCATGCGGGCGCTTCGGTGTGGTTCGGGGGGTGGCTGCGGGCCAGGTTTCCGGTCATCACGCGCACCCCGGGGGAAGCACCCACCGTAGGCGGGTTGTTGTGGCGGACAGCAACACAGCATCCGCAGGCACCGGAAGCCGGATCTCACGGAGGTGTGCGCCATGACCCCAGTCGCCCCGCGGCTGACCGCCCTCGCCCGGGAACTGCTCGGGAGGCCGTTCCCGCTGCGGATCCGGGCCTGGGACGGATCCGAGGCGGGCCCACCGGGCGAACCCGTCCTCGTCGTCCGCCACCGCCGCGCGCTGCGGCGGCTGATGTGGCGGCCGGGCGAGCTGGGGCTCGCCCGCGCCTATGTAGCCGGTGACCTGGACGTCGACGGCGATCTGTACCGGGCGCTGGACCGGCTCGCCGGGGTGGTGTGGGGCATGTCGACAGGGGAGGCCGCGAGCCGGGCCGGCGGGCCGCGGCGTCTCGCGGACCCCCGGATCCGGGCCGCCGCGGGACGGCTGCTGGCGCTCGCCGGGCCACTGCCGCCCCCGCCCCCGCCCCCGGAGGAGGTCCGCCATCGCGGCGGCGCCTCCCACACCCGGCGCCGCGACGCGCGGGCCATCAGCCACCACTACGACGTCGGCAACGACTTCTACGGCCTCGTCCTCGGCCCGTCCATGGTCTACTCGTGCGCCTACTGGGGCGACGGGATCACCGGCCTGGAGGACGCCCAGACCGCCAAGCTCGACCTGGTCGCCCGCAAGCTCGGCCTCGCGGAGGGCGACCGGCTGCTCGACGTCGGCTCCGGCTGGGGCTCGATGGCGATCCACGCGGCGAGCGCTTACGGGGCCCGGGTCACCGGGGTCACGCTCTCCCGCGAGCAGGCCGCGTACGCCCGTAAAAGAGTCGCCGACGCCGGTCTGACGGACCGGATCGAGATCCGGGTCCAGGACTACCGGGACGTCACCGACGGGCCGTACGACGCGATCTCGTCCATCGGGATGGCCGAACACGTCGGCTCGGCCAAGTACCACGAGTACGCCACCCGGCTGCACGGACTGCTCAGGCCCGGCGGGCGGCTGCTGAACCATCAGATCGCCCGCCGCCCCGAGGCCGACGAAGCCGCCTATCACGTGGACGATTTCATCGACCGGTACGTCTTCCCCGACGGCGAGCTGTCCCCGCTGGGCACCACGGTCAACGATCTGGAGGCCGCCGGGTTCGAGGTGCGGGACGTGGAGTCGATCCGGGAGCACTACGCGCTGACGCTGCGCAGCTGGGTACGGAACCTGGACGCCGACCCGGGCCGCGCCGCCCGGCTCACCTCCCCGGGACGGGCCCGGGTCTGGCGGCTCTACATGGCCGCGTCGGCGCTCTCCTTCGAACGCAACCGGATCGGGGTCAACCAGGTCCTCGCGGTACGGCCTGGCGTCGGCGGCGACTCCGGACTGCCGCTGCGTACCCGCGTCTGGAGCTAGGGAGTTTCTTTCGGATCAGGCCGGATCAGTGAGCGGGGTCTGGTGCCGTGGATCGCAAGGCGGAGGATGGAGTCCACGCGGAGCGTCGACGACTGACGACAACGCGGCGAGGCGCGGTGCCAGGGCACGCGAGCCCGGCAAGATCCGAAAGAGACGACCTAGGACTTTCTCCGATACGGGAAGGGCCCCGGGATCCTCGAAGGATCCCGGGGCCCGCCGTGTCGCGCGTACCGGCTACTCGGTCTTGATGGCCGTCAGCATGTTCAGCCTCGCGGCGCTGCGGGCGGGCCACAGGGAGGCCAGCACGCCGACCACACCGGCCAGCAGCAGGAAGATCGCGATCCGCTCGTACGGGATCACCAGCTCGTAGCCCGGGACGGAGTCCCGGAAGGTCTCGCCGATGGCCCAGCCGAGGAAGGTGCCGAGGCCGACGCCGATCACCGCGCCGAAGACCGAGATCACCACGGCCTCCAGCCGGATCATCCGCTTCACCCGGCGCCGGTCGAGACCGATCGCCCGCAGCATGCCGATCTCCTGCTGACGCTCGAAGACGGACATCGCCAGGGTGTTGACGACCCCGAGGACCGCGATGATCAGGGCCATCGCCAGCAGGCCGTACATGACGTTCAGCATGGTGTTGATCATGCCGCCGAACATATTGCGGATGTCCTGCTTGTCCATGACGGTCATGGCCGGGTTGTTGCCGAGGGAGTCGACCAGCGCCTGCTCGTTGGCCTTGGTCTCACCGCCGGCCATCGCCACCCAGACCTCGCTGATGTCGGGCTTCTCCTCGAAGGGGGCGAGCACCCTATGGTCGAGGACGAAGTCGGAGACCATCTCGTTGTCCGCGATGACCGCGCCGACCGTCAGGGTCTTCGGGGTCTTCTTGTCGTTCTTCTCGAAGACGACCGGCAGCTTGTCGCCGGGCTTCCAGCCGTGCTTGTCGGCGGCGGATTCCTCGACGACGATCTGTCCGTCGGCGAGGGTCTTCACCGAGCCGGAGAGGACGTCGACGTCGAAGACACCGCCGAAGCCGGCCGCGTCGACACCGGAGACGTTCTCGCCGGTGCCCTTGATGTCGATATGGGCCCGCTGGACGCGGGAGATCGACTCGACGCCCTTCGCCCCGGACAGCGCCGTGACGGCGGAGAGGTCGAGGGCCGTGCCGCTGCTCATGGTGACCAGGTAGTCGGCGCGGATGTTGTCGGTGGTCATCTTGTCGATGGCCTGGCCGATGGTCACCCCGATCACGGTCAGACCGGTGACCAGGGTCAGCCCGATCGCCAGGGCGGAGGCCGTGGCACCGGTACGGCGCGGGTTGCGGACCGCGTTCTGCGCGGCGAGCTTGCCGGAGACCCCGAAGGCCCGGACCAGCAGCGGACGGATCGAGGCGACCATCGGCCGGGAGAGCTGCGGGATCAGGATGATGACCCCGATGAGGGAGAGGAAGGCCCCGGCGGCGATCATGATCCGCCCGGTGCTGCCGTTGCTGTTCCCGGCCCCCGCGACGATCATCACGAGTCCGGCCGCGGTCAGCACACTGCCGATGATGTTGCGGATCAGCAGCGACTTGGACGAGGCCGTCGCGTGGACGCTGCTCATCGCGGCCACCGGGGCGATCTTCGCGGCGCGCCGGGCGGGCAGCCAGGCGGCGAGCACGGTGACGACCACACCGACGATCAGCGCGGAGAGCACCGCGGTCGGCGAGATGATCAGCGGACCGTTGGGGATCTTGGCGCCGAAGGAGCCGACGAGGGAGCGCAGCCCGACGGCGAGGCCGAGGCCGATACCGAAGCCGACGGCGGAGGCGAGTACGCCGACCAGACCGGCTTCCAGGATGACCGAGCGCTTGACCTGGCGGCGGGAGGCGCCGACGGCGCGCATCAGGGCCAGCTCACGGGTGCGCTGGGCGACCAGCATGGTGAAGGTGTTGGCGATCAGGAAGATCCCGACGAAGAGCGCGATCCCGGCGAAGGAGAGCAGCATGGTGCTCATGCCGCTCATCTCGCGCTTGATCATGTCGGCCTCTTCGTCGGCCAGCTGGGTGCCGGTCTCCGCGTCGGCGTCCTTCGGCAGCAGCGGCTTCACCGCGGCGAGCACCGTGTCGTCGGAGACTCCGCCCTTGGCGGTGACGGTGACGCTGCTGAAGTGGCCGGGCTTGAGGTACTGCTGCTGGGCCACGGCGGTCTCGAAGAGGACCAGGCTGCCGCCCGCGTTCACCGCGCCGTCGTCGGTGGTGAAGACGCCGGAGAGGGTGAACTCCTTGACCGGTCCCGTGGTGGCGACCCGGACCGTGTCACCGATCTTGTAGTCGCCCTTGTCGGCGGTCGACTCGTCGAGGGCGATCTCCCCGGCGGCCGCCGGTCCCGCGCCCTGGGTGAAGTCGTACGACGGGTCCTTGCCGTCCTTGCCGGGGGCGAAGTTGCCGCCGCTGTTGGCCCAGCCGTTGCCGATCAGCTTGCCCTTGCGGTCGGCGACGCCGGCGAAGCCGTCGACCCGGCCGACGGCCCGGTCGACCTGGCCCAGGCCCTCGATCTTCGTCACGACGGAGTCGGGCAGGCCCTGGTCGTTGCCCTTGTCGGTGGGGCTGAGGACCTGGACGGCGATCTTCTCGTAGCCCTTCGCGGACTGCTTGCGGAAGGCGCTGCCGAGGGTGTCGGTGAAGACCAGGGTGCCCGCGACGAAGGCCACGCCGAGCATCACGGCGAGGACGGTCATCAGCAATCGGGCCTTGTGCGCGAGAATGTTGCGCAAAGCGGTACGGAGCATGTCATTCAGTCCTGGGGTGAGAGCCGGGCGGTGGGGGCAGCCGGGGTCAGCTGGTCCGGCCCTTGGCGTCGAATGCCTTCATCCGGTCGAGTACGCCGTCCGCGGAGGGGTCGATCATCTCGTCCACGACCCGGCCGTCGGCGAGGAAGATGACCCGGTCCGCGTAGGAGGCGGCGACCGGGTCGTGGGTGACCATCACCACGGTCTGGCCCAGCTCGCGCACGGAGTTGCGGAGGAAGCCGAGGACCTCGGCGCCGGAGCGCGAGTCGAGGTTTCCGGTCGGCTCGTCACCGAAGATGATCTCCGGCTGGGAGGCCAGGGCGCGGGCGACCGCGACGCGCTGCTGCTGACCGCCGGAGAGCTGGGTGGGGCGGTGGCTGAGCCGCCCGGAGAGCCCCACCATGTTGATCACGTTGTCCATCCACTGCTTGTCGGGCTTACGGCCCGCGATGTCCATGGGGAGCGTGATGTTCTCCAGCGCCGTCAGCGTCGGCAGCAGGTTGAAAGCCTGGAAGATGAAGCCGATCTTGTCCCGGCGGAGCTGGGTGAGCTGCTTGTCCTTGAGGGTGCCCAGTTCGGTGTCCCCGATCCGGACGGAGCCGGAGCTGAAGGTGTCGAGGCCGGCCACGCAGTGCATCAGGGTGGACTTGCCGGAGCCCGAAGGGCCCATGATCGCGGTGAACTCGGCCTGCCGGAAATCGACACTGACGCCGTCGAGCGCGATCACCTGGGTCTCGCCCTGTCCGTACACCTTGGACAGGTCCGTGGCGCGGGCGGCCACGGCGGCGGCGCGGTGGGTGAGGTTCATGGTGGTCACGAGGCGAGGCTCCTGTCGATGTCGATCGGGACGCTCTTATCCTCTCCTCACCCGATGGGCCGGTACGTCAGACCCCGTGCCCGTTCCCGGGACACTCTTGGGTCGCACCCCGGACCCCGATCCTCCTCCTTTGGTATGACCCCGTTCCGTGGCCCCGTCGATCGATCGGGTGACGTCCGGGCGCCCGGCGCATCCGTACGACACCCCCGCCCGGCCGTGCGCCGACGCGATCGCGCGGGCGTCGAGTTTCCGTCAATCGCATGAAGTCGTGAGGGTGACCAACTGTCGGGACACCTGTACGCACACGGCTCTCACCTGCACTGACGCTTAATCAGGCGGCAATAAAATCAGACAAGATCGGGCCATCTGCCAGCCGTCGCCGACCGGGCCGCCGATAGGCTCGTCCCCCGTAGCGGCACCCTCATTCTGGCCCGGATGGTGGAACGTAGACACGGCGAGCTTAAACCTCGCTGCCCGTTACAGGGCGTGCCGGTTCGAGTCCGGCTTCGGGCACCGACCCACCCGGAGAAGACCCCGAGAATCGTTGAAGACTGAAACTCCAAAGGGAGCGCCGAACGGCGCTCCCTTTCCCGTGTGCCCGCGGTTCGGGATCCCATGCGTCCGGGCCGGCCACTACTTCCGGCTCGGCCACTACCTCAGGTTCGGCCGCCACCTCAGGTTCGGTCGCCGTCCGGGCCGGTCGAGGGTCCGGGCCGGGAGGGGCCGGACCCTCCCGGCTCCGGACGGTCTGCGGGGGTGGGTGCGGGTGGGGTGCGCGTGGGGTGCGGTCGGTGTCCGGGGCACGGCGGCGAGGTGTACTCCGGGACGGGTGCGGGAACGCGACCCGAAGCCGACGGAAACGATCTGAGAAAAGCGTCACGATCTGGAAAGATCCTCCGCTGGCACGAGGGCCGGATCTTTGCCCTCGCATTACTCTTGTCGCTAAGGCCGCGCTCGGCGGCCATGGAGGAGTGAGATGAGGAGCAGTAACCCGGTCTTCTCGCGACGGGGGTTCAGCCGCGACAACGGCACGGCGGGCTTCAACGCGCAGCCGCAGGCCGGGAGCGCCGCCGTAGGAACCAACCCGTACGCGCAGGCCCCTACCACGGGCAACCCTTACGCGACCAACCCGTACGCGCCCACGGACGCGCAGGTCGACGCCGGTCAGCAGCCGCGTTCGGGCGCGATGACGATCGACGACGTCGTCTCGCGTACCGCGATGACGCTCGGCACGGTCGTCGTCACCGCCGCCCTGGCGTGGATCATGCTGCCCGTCGACGAGGGCAGCCTCGGCAAGTCGTACGGCATCGCGATCGGCGCCGCGCTCGTCGCCTTCGTCCTGGCGATGGTCCAGTCCTTCAAGTCCAAGCCGGTTCCGGCGCTGATCCTGGCCTACGCGGCCTTCGAGGGTGTCTTCCTCGGTGTGATCTCCAGCGCCGTCAGCACCTACATCAGCCCGGGTGTGGTCGCCCAGGCCGTGCTCGGCACGATGGCGGTCTTCGCCGGTGTGCTGGTCGCGTACAAGATGCGCTGGATCCGCGTCAACCGCCGGTTCTACGGCTTTGTGATCGGCGCGGCCATCGGCTTCATGCTGCTGATGGCCGTCAACCTCCTCGTCGCCGTGATCGGCGGCGGTGACGGTCTCGGCCTGCGCAGCGGTGGTCTCGGCATCCTCTTCGGTGTGATCGGCATCATCCTCGGCGCCTGCTTCCTCGCGCTCGACTTCAAGCAGGTCGAGGACGGCATCACCTACGGTGCCCCGCGCAAGGAGGCCTGGTTCGCGGCCTTCGGTCTCACCATGACGCTGGTCTGGATCTACCTGGAGATGCTCCGGGTGCTCTCGATCCTCTCCGGCGACGACTGATCCCGGCACCGTTTCACACGGCTAGCTGTGAGGAAGGGCCCGCAGGCATCGTGCCGGCGGGCCCTTCCGCCGTTCCGCCCCGTTGATGTCGTGCGTCGCGCGCCCCCCGGCTACAGGAGTTTGCGCGCGGCCCGCCGCAGGTCGTACTCGTGGATGATCGCCTTGGCATGGCCGTACGAGAGTTCGTACTCACTCCGGAGCCAGCTCACCTTTTCCTCGAATCGAACGAGGGAGGGGCCGTCCTCGACGGTGTGAAGCCATTCCGAGATCTCCCGGCCGGTGCAATGAGGAATGCGGGAGAGGAGATTGCGGTGGGTCTCTTCGGAGAAGATCGGGGCTGGGGACATCGGCGCCTCCGGACGCGTCGCGCGTGTGCTCCTTCCCGACACCGTGCCCGAGGCTTCGCGTATTGGCAACAGTCCCTGGGGTGTGCATAGGCTGCCGTGTGCTCGATACGACCCCTCTCCTCGATGCCGCCGAACGCTTCGCCGACACCCTGCGCGGCGCCCCGCAGAGCCGCCTGGCGCGTGGCGCGGCGGCGGAGGGACTCACACTGGCCAGGGAATTGGCACGCCGTGCCCAACTGCTGGAGGAGCCGGGGCGGGAGCCGGTGACCATGCCGGACGCGGGACTGTTCGCCGTGGCCGACCAGGTCCTGGTGGCGGCGACGGATCTGGCCGAGGCGCTGAGGACGGCCCCGGAGCGGGACCCGGGCGGTGCGGGGGCCGCCGCCGGGGGCGACGACGCCGTTGACGAGGCCGTCGACGCGATCCGTACGGCGAAGCGGCGCGCGTTCCCCTGACGCGGCGCGGCGCCGGGGCGTGACTCGGGGGCGTTGACGGGGCACGGTGACGGGCCGGATCCCCCGCCGCGCCGCCGCACCCGCGCCACCGCCCCGCCCGTCGCGCCCGTCACCGTACGCCGAGGCGCTCCTTCAACCAGGCCGTGCTCTCCGCCGCCGCCGCGTCGGGCACCGTCGTATGCCCCGCCGCCGGGTACTCCCGGTAGGTCACATCGGAACCCGCGTCGGCCAGCCGGGCCGCGTACGACGCGGTGACGTCCGCCTGCACCACCTCGTCCCGCCCGCCCTGGCCGATGAACAGCGGTACGTCGAGCCGGACCACCGGGGTGTCCACATTCCGCCGCAGCTCGCGCATCAGCCCCGCCGAACTCTCCGGACGGGTCTTCCAGACCGTGTCGTCCTTCAGGCCCCCCACCACGACCTGCTGGACAACGTCCGGGAAGCACTTGTCCTTCGCCGTCGGGAGCAGGGCGCGGCCCGGGTCGCTCAGCAGACCGCTGAAGTCGCGCTGCGCCTTGAACGCCCGGATGCCCTCGATCACCAGCGGGTACAGCGCCGTCCGCAGGGCGCGTTCCTGGGTGGGCGAGGTGGAGCGGTCGGACACCAGGCGCGTCATCTCGGTCGGCGGCGCGGTGGCCGCCGCGCCCCGGAAGTTCAGCCAGGGCGCGTACCGCTCCGCGTACACCGCGGCGCCGACCGCCGCGTGCCCGCCCTGCGAATGGCCGGTCGCCACCCAGTCCCGTCCGATGCCGAAGCCCGCCTGCCGGGCGGCGCGCACGGCGTCGACGAGGCTGTAGGCGGCGCTGCGGACATGGAGATACGGATGGGGCCCCGGGGTGCCGAGGCCCTCGTAGTCGGAGGCGACGACCGCGACCCCGGCGTCCAGCCAGGCCCGGATCCGCGGATCGTGGGCGAACCGCCCCGCCGTCGTACGGCTGCGGGCGCAGGCGTCGGCCAGGCCCACGGTCGCGTGCGCCACCGAGACCACGGGCCAGCCGTCGTCCGGGGCCGGTCCCGCGGGGGCGAACAGCAGCCCCGAGACGGTCACCCGGTCGCCCCTCGCCCCCGTGGAGGTGTACGTGATCAGCTGCCCCGGCCCGCCGTGCGGACGGGCCTCGGCGGGCAGGTCGGTGGCCTTCAGGAGCCGTCCGCTGCCCGGCGCGGGCACGACCGCCGCGCCGCGATGGTCGTCGGCGTCGGCGGGGGCGGGGGCGGCGCTCGCGGGGGCGAATCCGGTCAGGCCCGCGGTGAGGGCGGTCAGCGCCAGGGCGCCCGCGGTCGCCCGGCGGGTAACGCCGGGACGGCTCGGGCGGCGTATGGAGGTCACGGTCGAACCCTTCGGAGGAGTCGGAACGCCGGTACGGCGACCGTGCGGGCATTCTCGACGACGTGATGATCCGCGGGGGAGCGATCGAGCCAATCACCGGACGGGCCCGGCAACGCGAACGCCCTCGCGCGATCGGCGCGAGGGCGGGGGAAGAGGAAGGGAGGGGGAAGGGGCGGGTCCGGAGAGCGGGGGGCGGTGGTCGGCTACAGCGACGCGATGACCCGGTCCGCGAGGACGTAGACCGTCTCGTCACCGCAGACGAAGGTGAGCGCGTACGCCCCCGAGACGCTCGAACCGCCCAGCAGCAGGGGCGTCTCGCCGTTCCGCAGCGCCCGCGCCAGCTGTTCGGCGGTCTCACGGTGACCGGGGGTCATGCACAGGGTCGTACCGTCCACGAAGACGTACACATCGAGCGTCCCCAGCGGGCCGGGCCGTACGTCGGCCAGTTCGGTCCGCGCCTCGGCCAGCTCCTCCAGCCGGGACACCGTGCGCTCGTGGTCCGTGCTCACGGGGGACTGCGCCGGGACGAAGTCGGGGTGCGAGGGGTGCCGGCGGCGGGCGGCGGCCAGCTCGGGCGAGTCCTCGGCGTACTCGGCGTACTCCGGGACGTCCTCGCCCAGGTCCGTGAGCCCCGTCAGCTCGGTGAGCCCGGTCAGCTCCGACAGCTCCGACAGTTCGTCCAGCGCCTCGGCCATGTCGTGGTCGACGGCCTCCAGACCGACGAGATCGGCCTGCCGCGGTACGTAGAACGGCAGCTCCTCGCCGGGAGCGCCGGCCGCCCCCGGCGCCGACACCCCGCCGACCAGCGGCGCGGGCGCGTCCGCGGCGTCCCGGGCCTCCTGCGCGGCCCAGAAGGCCCGCGCCTCGGCCAGCTCGCGCTCCCGCTCCTCGGCGAGGGCCTCGGCGACGGCCGCGCGTATCTCGGCGGCGGGCGTGGACCGCGCCTGCGGTACGGCGGCGACACCGGCCGCCACCGCGGTGGCGGCCGAAGCGGCCTCGGCGGTGGCCCTGGCGGCGTCGGAGACGACGGACAGTTCGGTGCGAAGAGCCGTGACCTGGCGGCGCAGCCCGTGGGCGGCGTGCAGGGCAGCGGCGCCCACGGCCGTGGCAGCGGCCGTGGTCAGCAGCAGAGCAAGAGACAAGGCGCTCACTGACGTACTCCCGATTTCATCGACACCCCCGACTTCCTACATCAGCTTGCGACGGGGTGTCCGCCCCTGTCAGTGCAATACGTCACGAATTGGACAGGACTTTCGGCCTGCGGTTTAACGTGTCGACGCCTCTGACCTGCGGAAATGGGAGTGGAAAAGGGGCAAGGTCACATCCTGGGGCAGTTTCCATCACGACTGGAGAACGACGTACGGAACCGCTGGTGAAGCCCCTTCTCCGGCCTGCTTCTCAGCTCAACCTCTCCCTGTCTTCGGTCGCGTCCGTTGCGGCCCCTACCCTCCACTTCCGCTCAGCTGAGTCGCTCCAGGACCATCGCCATCCCCTGGCCACCACCCACGCACATCGTTTCCAGTCCGAACTGCTTGTCGTGGAACTGGAGGCTGTTGATCAGCGTGGCCGTGATGCGGGCGCCGGTCATTCCGAACGGGTGGCCCACCGCGATCGCGCCGCCGTTGACGTTCAGCTTGTCGAGGGCGATCCCGAGGTCCCGGTAGGAGGGGATCACCTGTGCCGCGAACGCCTCGTTGATCTCCACGAGATCGATGTCGCCGACCGTAAGACCGGCCCGCGACAGCGCCTGCTTCGACGCCTCGACCGGGCCGTAGCCCATGATCTCCGGGGAGAGCGCCGACACGCCCGTGGAGACGATCCGGGCCAGCGGGGTCAGTCCCAGGTCGCGCGCCTTGGTGTCGCTCATGATCACCAGTGCCGCGGCGCCGTCGTTCAGCGGGCAGCAGTTTCCCGCGGTGATCAGTCCGTCCGGCCGGAACACCGGCTTCAGCGACTCGACGCCCTCCAGCGTGACCCCGGCGCGCGGGCCGTCGTCCCGGCTGACGACCGTGCCGTCGGGCGTGGTCACCGGGGTGATCTCGCGCTCCCAGAAGCCCGCGGCGATGGCCGCCTCGGCGAGGTTCTGGGACCGTACGCCGAACTCGTCCATCTCGCGCCGGGTGACGCCCTTCAGCCGGGCCAGGTTCTCCGCGGTCTGCCCCATCGCGATATACGGATCCGGGAGCAGCCCGTCCCCGCGCGGGTCGTGCCACTCGTCGACGCCGCCCTCGGCGACTTTCGCGGTCCTGGCCTGCGCCTCGTCGAAGACCGGGTTCCGGGTGTCCTCCAGGCTGTCGGACGACCCCTTGGCGAAACGGGACACCATCTCCACGCCCGCCGAGACGAAGACATCGCCCTCGCCGGCCTTGATCGCGTGCAGCGCCATCCGCGAGGTCTGGAGGGACGAGGAGCAGTAGCGGGTGATCGTGCAGCCGGGGAGGTGGTCGAGCCCCATCCGTACGGCGACGATCCGCGCCAGGTTGTAGCCCTGCTCGCCGCCGGGCAGACCGCAGCCCAGCATCAGATCGTCGATCTCGGCGGGGTCGAGTCCGGGCACCTTCGCCAGGGCGGCCCCGACGATCGTCGCGGTCAGGTCGTCGGCCCTCAGATCCTTCAAGGAGCCCTTGAAGGCCCGGCCGATCGGGCTGCGGGCGGCGGAAACGATGACGGCTTCGGGCATCACGGCTCCTGGTGGAGGGGGTGGGCTGGTTGGAAGCTACCGCCAGGTAGGAGCGGGGTCACGGGTGTCGGAGTGTGACGGTCACCTCAATTCTAAGCGTCCGCTCAGTCGGCTGTCACCCGTCCCGTCCCGTCCCGTCTCACCCCCGTCCCCGCCCCTGTCTCCCGCTGTTCCCGCCCCGGCGCGCGGTCCGGGGCCCGTACGGGGCGGGCTGCGCCACCCGGTGTCGCGCCGCGACAGTCGGTCCGTGAATTTATTCCCCTTCGCCCGGCGTGATTTCCATACACCCTCGGGACGGCCGTGATATCGCGTGATCCGTTGCGCCTTTGAACGCGATCGGATGTGATGTTCGCCGAATTGGTGTGGCCCGACCATGCCAAGCCGATGGAGGGTGAAACTATGCGTATGCGTAATCGCTTCGGAGTTTTTGCCGGGGCTACCGTCATCGCGGCGACCGGTCTGCTGACGGGCGCGGGGACCGTACAGGCCCAGCCGCTGCCCGCGCCGCCCACCGGGGTGACGTACAACGTGATGAGCGCCACCAACGGTCTCCAGGTGGAGGCCATACGCAACGGGGTGCGTCTGGGCTGGGGCAAGTGGCGGCAGAACCCGGAGTCGCTGGAGAACCTGCCGGGCGACACGCTCATCGCGCGGAACCAGCGGACCGACGGTATTTACGTCAGGACGTATCTCGCCAGCCGGGCGCATTCCGCGTCGACGAAGTCGAATGACGGCGAAGGCTATGAGAAGCATGTGAGCAAAAACCACTCGGATGAGGGCGCCAGGGCCTGGATGACGGTCTGTGTGGGCTATATCAGCAATGGGGACGAGACCTGCTCGGGTCAGTACCCGGTCACTATCTGACCTTTATGGTGACGTGACGCGACCGTAAAAGGCGGACGGCCCGATTCCCTCGTGGGATCGGGCCGTTTCGCATATGCCTCAGCGGCGGTGTGCCCGGAAGCGCGGGGGGTGGGTGGAGGGCTTCGACGGCTTCGGGGGCTGCGAGTCGGTCGGGTGCTGCTCCGGGGGCGCCGTATCCCCGGCGGTCCCGGCGGTCCCGGGCTCCCCGGCCGTCCCGGGCTCTTCGTGCCCTCCGTGGTCTCCGTGCCCGCCGTGTTCCTCCGGCAGCCGCCGCCGGCGGCGGTGTTTGAGCAGGGCCCAGGGAGCCCGGGACGGGGTGACCTCGGTGCCCGCCTCCCGTGCCGCGGTGGCCGCCGCCTGGGCGACGGGGAGCACGCTCTCGTCCCGCGACGCGTCCGGCCGGTCCGCCTCCGGCCACAGGCCGAGCGCCGCGCAGACCGTGGGGAGCATGGCCATCGCCGCGGTCGCGTACCCCTCCGCCGACGGGTGGTAGTTGTCGGTCGAGAACATCTCGCGGGGATTCGCCGCGAACTCGGGGCCCAGCAGATCACCGAGGGACACCGTCCGGCCGCCCTGCTCCACCGCGACGATCGTCTGCGCCGCCGCCAGCTGGCGCGAGACCCGGCGGGCCAGCCAGCGCAGGGGCTGATAGACCGGTTCGATCGTGCCCAGGTCGGGACAGGTGCCGACGACGACCTCGGCCCCGGCCGTCCGCAGCCGCCGGACCGCCGCCGCCAGATGCCGTACGGACTCCGTCGGCGGCATCCGGTGGGTGACGTCATTCGCCCCGATCATGATCACGCAGACGTCGGGGAGCCGGGACGCGTCCGACAGCAGCAGCGTCACCTGGCGGTCGAGATCGTCGGAGCGTGCGCCCGAAAGGGCGACATTGACCACGTCCACCGGGCGTTCGGCGACCGCCGCGAGACCGGAGGCGAGCAGCGCGGCCGGGGTCTGACCGGCCCGGCGCACCCCCTGCCCGGCGGCCGTGGAGTCGCCGAGCACACCCAGGAAGAGCGGCCGGGACCGGCCGAACGCCAGCCCGTACAGTCCGTCGCCGCGCGGCGGCAGGGGGGCGATACCACCGGCCACCGTCCGCTTCGCCAGCTGGACCTCCGCCAGCACCAGTCCCAGGGCCGCCACACCGGCCAGGCCGATGCCGCCACCGCCGTAGGCCGCGCCCGCGGCGATACGCCGTGCCACTCTCGCTCCCGACACCGCCCACCTCCTGTCGTCAAGACCTAACTGCCCGGTAACCCGCATCGCCCAATCACGGTCCTGTGCGCATACGCTGGACCGCACCCTTCAGCACCCTCGGACCTGGCACCTTTCAGACGGAGACCCCGGAGAACAATTGTGCGCTTTCACAACTCGATGATCAGTCTGGTCGGCAATACCCCGCTGGTGAAGCTGAACAACGTGACCGAGGGGATCCAGGCGACCGTCCTGGCCAAGGTCGAGTACTTCAACCCCGGCGGCTCGGTGAAGGACCGCATCGCCGTGCGCATGATCGAGGCGGCGGAAGAGAGCGGCGCGCTCCTCCCCGGCGGCACGATCGTGGAGCCGACCAGCGGGAACACCGGAGTCGGACTGGCGATCGTGGCCCAGCGCAAGGGCTACAAGTGCATCTTCGTCTGCCCGGACAAGGTGTCGACCGACAAGATCAACGTCCTGCGCGCCTACGGTGCCGAGGTCGTCGTCTGCCCCACCGCGGTCGACCCCGAGCACCCGGACTCGTACTACAACGTGTCCGACCGGCTGGTCCGGGAGACCCCGGGCGCCTGGAAGCCCGACCAGTACTCCAACCCGAACAATCCCCGCTCGCACTACGAGACCACCGGTCCCGAACTGTGGGAGCAGACCGACGGGAAGATCACCCACTTCGTGGCGGGCGTGGGCACCGGAGGCACGATCTCCGGGACCGGCCGCTATCTGAAGGAGGTCAGCGACGGCGGGGTGCGGATCGTCGGCGCCGACCCCGAGGGCTCCGTCTACAGCGGCGGCTCCGGCCGCCCCTACCTGGTCGAGGGCGTCGGCGAGGACTTCTGGCCGACCGCGTACGACGCGTCCGTCACGGACGAGATCGTCGCCGTCTCGGACAAGGACTCCTTCCAGATGACCCGCCGCCTCGCCAAGGAGGAGGGACTGCTGGTCGGCGGCTCCTGCGGAATGGCGGTCGTCGCGGCCCTGAAGGTCGCCGAGGGGCTCGGTCCCGACGACGTCGTGGTGGTCCTGCTGCCCGACAGCGGCCGCGGCTATCTCTCGAAGATCTTCAACGACGAGTGGATGGCCGACTACGGCTTCCTGGAGGAGGCCGGGCCCGCCGCGTCCGTCGGGGACGTACTGCGGCACAAGGAGGGCGGGAAGATCCCCAGCCTGGTCCATATGCACCCGGAGGAGACCGTCGGCGAGGCGATCGACGTGCTGCGGGAGTACGGCGTCTCCCAGATGCCGATCGTCAAGCCGGGCGCGGGACACCCCGATGTGATGGCCGCCGAGGTCATCGGCTCCGTCGTGGAGCGGGAGCTGCTCGGCGCGCTCTACACCGGGCGCGCGACGCTGGGCGACCCGCTGGAGAAGCATATGAGCGCGCCGCTGCCGCAGGTCGGCTCCGGTGAGCCGGTGGCCGATCTGATGGCGGTGCTCGGCGACACGGCGAGCGCGGCGGACGCGGCGATCGTGCTGGTGGAGGGGAAGCCCAAGGGCGTCATCAGCCGCCAGGACCTGCTGTCGTTCCTGGCCGAGGGCGCGCGGTCGTAGCTTCAGGCACCCGGCCCGCTTCACCGGGATGGAACGAGGCTTTCACACAGCCGCAGCACCGGCTTAACACGGGGCGGGGAGAGTAGAGGTGTCGGTGGGGCCCCGGCCAGGGGACGGCCCCGCCGACACCAGACCGGCGTCTTGGACCCTCCGGAGCGGCTCCCGGACCCGAAGGCGCCAGGACGCGGCGCCGACCGGCCTTCACCGGCCGGTCCGTACGCGTCCGTACGCGGGGACCGCCGACGTCCCGTCTCCGGGCAGGCGGCCCGGAGGTGGCGGTCCCCGCGTATTTCCTTGCCGACCAGTCCCGGGCCGCGCGGCTCACCAACGCACGGCCCGGAAGCCTGAGAGCCCCGGCAGGGGGCCGGAGCGGCGGTGCTCAGCCGGAGTGCGCCCCGGCCGTCACGCCTCCCAGTCGGAGTCCGACTTCTCCTTACGGCTCCGGACCCGGTCGAAGAACCCGCGGCCCCGTGCCGCGTGGACGAAGTTCACCCCGACGATGCCGAGCCAGGTGACCACAAGACCACTGAATCCGGCGTTGACCACACCGATCGCGGTCAGCGGCACGGCCAGGATCATCGAGAGGATCCCGAAGCCGAACCGCTCGCCGAAGTTGGAGTCTTCCGGCTGCGACGGCCTGGTCCCCCGAGCCACCACCATCTGCTGCTCGGCGAGCTGGCGGCGGACCCGGCGGTCCACGGTGCCGTCCACGCGCTGCTCCACCTTCTCCAGAAAGGAGTCGACGAGCGCGGACTCGTACTCCTCGCCCAGATCACGGCGGGCGTGCAGGGTGGCGTCGAGTTCTTTCCTCAGCTCAGGATCGCGGGCTTCCATGCCGTCCAAACTACGGGCCCGCCGTCGCCGCTGTCAGTGGGGATACCCCCCGGACTTCCCCTATGGGAGGCCCCGGGTACCGGCGCCTCCCGGCCAGGTCAGCCCCCACCGGTCTGCATATAGTCATGCAGAGTTCCGGGCGGCTGAATAAGCTGGCGGAGTCCCGGCGCCGAACCGTTCGGGCCCTGGGGAGCAGGAGGACCAGGCATGACGGACAGCCCCGCCGCACGGTTGCAGCAGCTCTTCGAGGGGCACCGGCTCACCCCCACCCAGCGGCGGATCGCGCACAGCATGGTGCGCCGCGCCGCCGATGTGCCGTTCCTGTCGAGTGTGGAGCTGGCCCAGGTCGCCGGGGTCAGCCAGCCCTCCGTCACCCGGTTCGCCGTCGCGCTCGGCTTCGACGGCTATCCGGCGCTGCGCCGGCATCTGCGGGAGGTCGTCCCGCCCGGTGTCGTACCCGCGGTGGACGCCCTCAACGAGTACCAGCAGGCCGTCGGCGCCGAGATCGAGAACCTCCGGCGGCTGAGCGAGCTGCTGGCCGACCCCGCGCCGGTGGTCCGCGCGGCCGGGCTGCTGGCCGCGTCCCGGCCGCTGCCTGTGCTCGGGCTGCGGGCCGCTGCCGCGCAGGCGCGCGGTTTCGCGTACTTCGCGGGCAAGGTCCATCCCGACGTCCGCCTCCTCGACGAGGGCGGCACCCTGCTGGCCGACCGGATCGAGGACGCCCGGCACGCCGGTGCCACGGCCCTCCTCTGCTTCGCCCTGCCCCGGCACCCGCGCGAGGTGGTCGAAGCCCTCGGCTGGGCCCGGCGGGCCGGTCTGACCGTGGTCACCGTCGCGGACTCGGCCTTCGCGCCGGTCGCGGCCGCGAGCGATCTGCTGATCCCGGCCGCCGTCGGCACCGGCCTCTCGTTCGACACGGCGTGCGGGCCGATGCTGCTGGGCCGGGTGCTGCTGGAGGCGATGTGCGACGAACTCCCCGACGCGCAGACCCGGCTGGAGGAGTTCGACGCCAGGGCGGCGGCCCGGGGCCTCTTCGCCGAGTAGGCCCCGATCCCGGCCGGAGCGCCCGTTCTCAGGCGGCGCTCAGAAAGCAGGGCTAGGGTCTTTCTGACGGATCAGGCTGGGGTAGTGAGCGGGGTCTGGTGCCGTGGATCGCAAGGCGGAGGATTGAGCCACTGCGGTGGGGGTACCGCCCGCGCCGTTAGGCGCAGGGGGCCATTGGTGATTGACGACAACGCGGCGAGGCGCGGTGCCAGGGCACGCGAGCCCCAGCAAGATCCGTCAGACAGGCCCTAACCTCCCGGGGACGGGGAACCAAGGCATGTGGGAAGGAGCGGGGCGTGGGGCGCGGTGCGCAGTCGCTGGCGAGAGTGGCGGTCGTCGTACGGGCGGGGGCGGCGCCCCTGTGGTGGCTCGGGCTCCTGGGCGCCGCCGTCGGCGCGATGGTCCCGGGACTGACCGGCCGCCGGATCGGCCTGCTCGCCGGGGCTGCGCTGTTCATCGTGGCGCTCGCCGTCACCTGCGTCGTACGCCGCCGCCGCTATACCCACTTCGCGGCGGCGGCGACCCGGGCCGGGCGCGGTGACGTCCTCCAGGACCGTGCCGTCACCCTGCGGCTGCGCCGCCGGGCCATGCGCTGGTGGCTGCTCGGCGCCTTCGCCGCCGCCGTCGTCAGCTCCTTCGCCCTGCCCGGCACGCTGGGCCTGCTGCTGGCCGGGGCAGGCGCCGGGCTGTGGGCGAAGGCGCTGTGGCTCGGCCGCCTGGAGCGCGACACGGACCAGCTGCTGTGGCTGCGTACCGACTGGATCGGCCGGGGCGCCGTCGGCAAGCCGGTCAAGGGCTTCCGTACGACGGGTATCGCCGCGGGCGACGCGGCCCCGGGCGGCGCCCGCCGCCGCGCCCGCGGCTGATCCGCAGGCCCCCGGCCCGGGGGCCTCAGCAGGCGAGGCAGGGGACCGATACCGGTCCCGCCGGGCCCGCCGTGAGCAGGATCCTGACGCCCAGGGCGCCGCACTGCGCGCACGGTATCCGGGAGCGGCAGCGGAAGGCGAGGACGACCTCCCGGTCGACGTGGGCGGCCAGTTCGGCGTAGCGGGGGTCGACCCAGTCGGCGGAGTGGCCGTTGAGGTCTTCACCGGTCGTCATCGGGGACGTATCTCCTCGGGTGGTACGGGTCCTTCGTCAGACGCCGGGGTACGGGCTCCGGCGCGCGGGGCCGTCGACCAGGTGCCCGATGAGCGCGCCGGAGCGGCGCGCCTCCCGGTGCAGCCGGTCGATATTGACGCGCGGGCCCACGAGCAGGGTGAGTACGGCCTGGGAGCCCGCCGCGTAGGCGGCGACGTACCCCCGTTCGCCCCGGACCAGCAGTTCCTGGAAGCGGCCCTGGCCGCCCGCCTCCGAGAGCCGGACACAGACCCCGAGTGCGACGGCGGTCAGCGCGGCCACCCCCTCCGGGTTCCCGGCGTCGGCACCGAGCACCAGTCCGTTGGTGCCCGCCGCGAGGACGCCGGTCAGCTGTGGCATCCGCAGTCTCAGGCTTCTGAGCTCGGCGAGTACGTTCTCCTCGGCCGCCACCACGTGCCTCCTCCCCGCGCGCGGGTCCGCGCGCCACGGCCCGGTCGTACGGCGGTGACGAGCAGGCTACGCAACGTGGCGGTAGCCGGAAGGAGTTGTGGCATTTTCCATCGGAACATGCCCCGGGCCCGGTAGGGTGCCCGCCCCGAGGCGGCCGATCACGGCTCCAGCAGGGCGCCCGCCCGGTCGCCGCCGGACTCCGCGACGATCTCCGCCACCGTCTGTGCTTCCCGTACCACCGCGAACGACACCCCGGTCCCGGCTCCGGCTGCGGTTCCCGTCCCGGCTCCGGTCCCGGCCCCGGCCGTGCCGCCGGCGGTCCCCGTTCGGAAGCCGTACACCCCGACCCGGGGCAGGCTGTTGTAGCCGAAGTGGTTGGCGAAGTAGTACGCCCCCGTGTCCAGCGCCGCGACCACGTCGCCTTCCGCCAGCGGGGGCAACGGCCGCGCCCGCGCCAGGAGATCGCCCGCGAAGCACGCCGGGCCCGCCACGTCCTGCACCACCGGCGCGCCCTGCTTCGGCCGGCCCGAGCCGTCGTACGCCGCGATCCGCAGCGGCCAGGACTCCGGGTCGTACACCGTGCGGGTCGCGACCTGGACCCCCGCGTGGGTGAGCGCGATCGGCCGTCCGCCGGACACCTTCGCGTACTCGACCCGGCTGAGGATCAGACCGTGCTTGGCGAGCAGGGACCGGCCGAACTCGGTGACGATGCCGTACCGCCCGTCCAGCAGCCCGGGGACCCGCTCCGTCAGCAGCCGCGCGTACTCCGCGTACGTCGGCGTCTCCTCGTCGGAGCCGAAGTTGACCGGCAGTCCGCCGCCGATGTCGATGGTGTCGATCTGCCGCCGCCCGGCCGCCGCGTTGATCTCCTCGGCGAGCGCGTACACCTCCCGTACGCCCTCGGCCATCCGCTCCGCCGGTACGCCCTGCGAACCCGAGTGGGTGTGCAGCCGGGTCAGCCACGGCCGGTCCAGACACATCCGGACGATCGCCGCCCGCGCGCCCTCGTCGCGGAGCGCGAAGCCGAACTTGGAGGTGGCCGTCGCCGTCGAGAGCGCGCTGATCGCGCCCCCGCCGACCTGCGCGTTCACCCGGAGGCCGAGCGGGGAAGCGGTGGGCCCCGCGGCCAGCAGGGCGTCCAGTCTGGCCACTTCCGCCGTGTTGTCGGCGTTGACCGCGATACCCAGCGCGAGGGCCTCGCGCAGCTCGCCCGGGGTCTTCGCGGGGGAGTCCAGCACGATCCGGCCGGCCGGGACCCCGGCGGCACGGGCCAGCGCCAGCTCACCGGGGCTCGCCACCTCGGCGCCCACGCCCTCGGCGTTCAGCAGGGCCAGTACGGGGACCAGGGGTGCGGCCTTCACCGCGAAGGCGTGGAGGACGGGGGCGTCGGTGACGGCGGCGAAAGCCGCGTGGAGCGCGGCGGCCGAGGCCCGGATGCCCGCCGTGTCGAGGAGCGCGACGACCGGCTCCTCCTCGGTGAGCAGGCCCTGTTCGACGGCGGCGCGGACGGCGGCGTCCCGGCGGCGGGCGCGGTCGAGCGCCGTACGCGTCAACGGCGCCGCGTTCCCGTCCCGTACGTCCGGGCCCCCGTCTCGTACGTCCGGGCCGTCCGATACCGCACCCCCGTCGCGTCCGTCGTACCCCGGCCGTCCGTCCCGCCCATCGAGAGTCATATGGCCCAGCCAATCATCCGGTCCGTCTCCGGCGCGACTGTTGACTAGTTCTATTCATGAGATCAGGATGTGAATAGGTCGAGTCGGAGCGTTGGTCGCGTAGGAGGGCACACCATGTCAGGAGCCGCACCCGGAGCCGGGCCCCGTCCCGTCCGCGCCCCTCGCGGTACGGAGCTGACCGCCCTCGGCTGGCAGCAGGAGGCCGCCCTGCGGATGCTCCAGAACAATCTGGACCCCGAGGTCGCCGAACACCCCGACCGTCTCGTCGTCTACGGCGGCACCGGCAAGGCCGCCCGCGACTGGCGCTCCTTCGACGCCATGGCGCGCACCCTCACCACCCTCAAGGCCGACGAGACGATGCTGGTCCAGTCCGGCCGCCCGGTCGGGGTGATGCGGACCCATGAATGGGCCCCGCGCGTCCTGATCGCCAACTCCAACCTCGTCGGCGACTGGGCCACCTGGGAGGAGTTCCGCCGCCTCGAAGCCCTCGGGCTCACCATGTACGGCCAGATGACCGCCGGCTCCTGGATCTACATCGGCACCCAGGGCATCCTCCAGGGCACGTACGAGACCTTCGCCGCCGTCGCCGCCAAGAAGTTCGGCGGCAGCCTCGCCGGGACCATCACCCTCACCGCGGGACTCGGCGGCATGGGCGGCGCCCAGCCGCTCGCCGTCACCATGAACGACGGCGTCGCGATCTGCGTCGACTGCGATCCGCGGGCCGTCGAGCGCCGGATCGAGCACCGCTTCCTCGATGTCCGCGCCGACTCCGTCGAGCACGCCCTCCGGCTCGCCGTCGAGGCCCGCGACGCCCGCCGCCCCCTCTCGATCGGGCTGATCGGCAACGCCGCCGAGATACTGCCGCGGCTGCTCGCCGAGGGCGCGCCGATCGATATCGTCACCGACCAGACCTCCGCCCACGACCCGCTCGCCTATCTCCCCGCCGGCGTCGACTTCGCCGATATGGCCGACGCCGCCGCCAAGGACCCGGCCGGGTTCACCGACCGCGCCCGCCAGTCCATGGCCCGGCATGTGGAGGCGATGGTCGGCTTCATGGACGCGGGCGCCGAGGTCTTCGACTACGGCAACTCCATCCGGGGCGAGGCGAAACTCGCCGGATACGACCGGGCCTTCGCCTTCCCCGGCTTCGTACCCGCCTATATCCGTCCGCTGTTCTGCGAGGGCAGGGGCCCCTTCCGCTGGGCCGCGCTCTCCGGCGACCCCGCCGACATCGCCAGGACCGACCGGGCCATCCTCGATCTGTTCCCCGAGAACGAGTCCCTCGCCCGCTGGATCCGGCTCGCGGGCGAACGCGTCCGCTTCCAGGGCCTGCCCGCCCGGATCTGCTGGCTCGGCTACGGCGAACGCGACCGCGCCGGGGAGCGCTTCAACGACATGGTGGCGAGCGGCGAGCTGGCCGCGCCGCTCGCCATCGGCCGCGACCACCTCGACTGCGGCTCGGTGGCCTCCCCGTACCGCGAGACCGAGGCCATGCTCGACGGCTCCGACGCCATCGCCGACTGGCCGCTGCTGAACGCCATGGTCAATGTCGCGTCCGGCGCCTCCTGGGTCTCGATCCACCACGGCGGCGGTGTCGGCATGGGCCGCTCGATCCACGCGGGCCAGGTCACCGTCGCCGACGGCACCCCGCTCGCGGGCGAGAAGATCCGCCGCGTCCTCACCAACGACCCGGGTATGGGCGTCATCCGCCATGTCGACGCCGGATACGGGGGCGCGGAGGCGGTCGCCGACGAGAAGGGCGTACGGATCCCCATGCGCGAAGGCCCCGACCCCGGCCCCGGGGCCGGCACCACCGCGACCGGGGAGGCCGGCGCGTGACCGTACCCACCTCCGGCCCCTCCTTCCACACCATGTGGCGGGAGCTGGCCCCCATCGGCCGCGACGCGACGAGCGGCGGCTACCGGCGGCACGCCTGGACCGGCGCCGACACCGACTGCCGGGCCTGGTTCGCGGCGCAGGCCGCCGCCCGCGGACTCGTCTACGAGACCGACCGCAACGGCAACCAGTGGGCCTGGCTCGGCGACCCGGCGGCCGGGGACGCGGTCGTCACCGGCTCGCATCTCGACTCCGTGCCCGACGGCGGCGCCTACGACGGCCCCCTCGGCGTCGTCTCCGCCTTCGCCGCCCTCGACGAACTCCGCCGCCGGGGCGCCGAGTTCACCCGCCCGTTCGCCGTCGTCAACTTCGGCGACGAGGAAGGCGCCCGCTTCGGCCTCGCCTGCGTCGGCTCCCGGCTCACCGCGGGACAGCTCACCCGGGAGGCCGCGTACGCCCTCACCGACGCCGACGGGATCACCCTCCCCCGGGCCATGGAACACGCCGGGCTCGACCCGGACGCCATCGGCCCCGACCCGGAGCGGCTCGCCCGGATCGGCGCGTTCGTCGAACTCCACATCGAGCAGGGCCGCGCCCTCGACCGCACCGGCGACCGGATCGGCCTCGCCTCCGCGATCTGGCCGCACGGCCGCTGGCGCTTCGACTTCACGGGCGAGGCCAACCACGCGGGCACCACCCGGATCGCCGACCGCCGCGACCCGATGCTCGGCTACGCCGCGACCGTACTCGCCGCCCGCGCCGCCGCCGAACGCACCGGCGCCGTCGCCACCTTCGGCAAGGTCGCCGTCGAACCCAACGGCGTCAACGCCGTCCCGTCCCTGGTCCGGGGCTGGCTCGACTCCCGCGCCGCCGACCCCGAGACGCTCGCCGCCGTCGTCGCCGCCGTCGAGGAAGCGGCCCGGGAGCGGGCGGCCCGCGACGGGGTGGACGTGACGGTGGTACGGGAGTCGTTCACCCCGGTCGTCGAGTTCGGCCACGCCCTGCGCGACGAACTCGACCGGCTGCTCGGCGGCTCCGTACCCGTACTCGGCACCGGCGCGGGCCATGACGCGGGCATCCTCTCCGGCTCCGTACCGACCGCGATGCTCTTCGTCCGCAATCCGACCGGGGTCTCCCACTCCCCGGCAGAGTCGGCGGCCGAGGACGACTGCGTGGCGGGTGTCCTGGCCCTGGCGGACGTGGTGGAGGGGTTGGCGTGCGAGACGCGATGACGGCCGGCGGTACGGGACCGGGGGAGCGCGTCCTGTGGGCCGAGCACGCCTGGCTCGGCGACCACGTCGAACCCGGGGTCGCCGTCGGCGTCACGGCCGACGGCCGGATCGGCTCCGTCACCACCGGCGCCGACACCCCGCCGCCCGGCGCCCGTGTCCTGCGCGGACTCACCGTCCCCGGCCTCGCCAACGCGCACTCCCACGCCTTCCACCGGGCGCTGCGCGGCACCGTCCAGGTCGGCTCCGGCACCTTCTGGACCTGGCGCGAGGTGATGTACGGGATCGCCGCCCGGCTGACCCCGGACACGTACTACGCCCTCGCCCGCGCCGTCTACGCCGAGATGGCGCTCGCGGGTGTCACCGCCGTGGGCGAGTTCCACTATCTGCACCACGCCCCCGACGGCACCCCGTACGCCGACCCCAACGCGATGGGGCACGCGCTGATCGAGGCCGCGCGGGACGCGGGCGTACGGATCACCCTCCTCGACACCGTCTATCTGCACGGCGGCCTCACCGCCCGGGGACACACCCCGCCGACCGGCCCCCAGATCCGCTTCGACGACGGCTCGGCGGACGCCTGGTACGAGCGGTGGTCCCGGCTGCGGGAGCGGGACGACGAGTCCGGCGGGGTGCGGATCGGCGCGGCCGTGCACTCCGTACGGGCCTTCGCCGAGGCCGACGGCTACGCGGCCTTCGCCGACCGCACCGACGGCGTCCCCGTCCATGTCCACCTCTCCGAACAGCCCGCCGAGAACGAGGCGTGCCTCGCCGTCCACGGGGTCACCCCGGCCGGGCTCCTCGACCGCCACGGCTTCTGGAAGCCGACCACGACCGCCGTCCACGCCACCCATCTCACCGGCGACGACATCCGGATCCTCGGCTCCGCCGGGGCCGGGGTCTGTATGTGCCCCACCACCGAACGCGACCTCGCCGACGGCATCGGGCCCGCCGCCGACCTCGCGCGCGCGGGCAGCCCGCTCAGCCTCGGCAGCGACAGCCACGCCGTGATCGACATCCTCGAAGAGGCGCGGGCGATGGAGCTGGACGAACGGCTGCGGACCCGGAGCCGGGGCCACTGGACCGCCGCCGCCCTGCTGCGGGCCGCGTCCGGGGACGGGCACGCGGCGCTCGGCCGGCCCGGCGCGGGCCGGATCGAACCCGGCGCGCCCGCCGACCTGGCCACCGTCGCGCTGGACACCGTCCGCACGGCGGGCCCGGTGCCCCGGCTGGCGGCGGAGGCCGTGGTGTTCGCCGCGACCGCGGCGGACGTCCGGGACGTGGTCGTCGGCGGCCGGTTCGTCGTCGAGCACGGTGTCCACCGGTCCGTACCGGATACGGCGGGGGAGCTGGCGCGGGCGATCGCGGCGGTGCGCTCGTAAACCGTACGTACGTCCTGCCGAGAGGCCCGGCTTCTCGGCAGCAGGAAGCCGCCCCCATGGAGCCCCCCCGGAGCCCTCGCAAGGAGCCACCCGCGTGACCACCACCCTCATCACCGACATCGGCGTCCTCGTCACCAACACCCCCGGTCTCGGCGACGACTCCACCCCTCTCGGCCTCCTCCACGACGCGGCCGTCGTGGTCGACGCGGCGGACGGCCGGGTCGTCTGGGCGGGCCCGGCGGCGGACGCGCCCGACGCCGACGAGCGGTACGGCGCCGGAGGCCGCGCCGCGATCCCCGGCTTCGTGGACTCCCACTCCCATCTCGTCTTCGCGGGCGACCGCACCGCCGAGTTCAACGCCCGGATGTCGGGCCGCCGCTACGAGGCGGGCGGCATCAGGACCACGGTCGCCGCCACCCGGGCCGCGACCGACGCCGAACTCGACGCCAATGTCGCCCGCTATCTCGCCGAGGCCCTCCGCCAGGGCACCACGACCTTCGAGACCAAGTCCGGCTACGGGCTCACCGTCGATGACGAGGCCCGCGCGCTGCGGATCGCGGCCCGGCACACCGACGAGGTGACCTATCTCGGCGCCCATGTCGTCGCCCCCGAGTACGCCGACGACCCGGCCGGCTACGTCGACCTGGTGACCGGACCGATGCTGGACGCCTGCGCGCCCCACGCCCGCTGGGTGGACGTCTTCTGCGAGCGGGGCGCCTTCGACGGCGACCAGGCGCGGGCCGTCCTCACGGCGGGCGCCGCCAGGGGCCTCGTACCGCGTGTGCACGCCAATCAGCTGGGGCCGGGTCCCGGGGTGCGGCTCGCCGTGGAGCTGGGGGCCGCCAGCGCCGACCACTGCACCCATCTCACCGACGAGGACGTCGCGGCCCTGGCGGACGCGCGCGGTACGACGGTCGCCACACTCCTCCCGGGGGCGGAGTTCTCCACCCGGGCCGAGTGGCCGGACGCCCGGCGGCTGCTGGACGCGGGCGCGACGGTCGCCCTCTCCACGGACTGCAACCCCGGGTCGTCGTTCACCTCGTCCGTACCGTTCTGTATCGCCCTCGCGGTCCGGGACATGGGGATGACCCCCGACGAGGCGGTGTGGTCGGCGACGGCGGGCGGCGCGGCGGCCTTGCGGCGGACCGACATCGGCAGGCTGGCCGCCGGCGCCCGCGCGGACCTGGCCCTGCTGGACGCCCCGAGCCATGTCCATCTGGCCTACCGGCCCGGGGTGCCCCTGGTGCGCGAGGTGTGGCGGGCGGGGGTCAGGGTGCGGTGAGCCCGCCCGGGGCTCACCGCAGCAGGTGCGTGTACGCCTCCGCTCACCGCAGCAGGTGCGCGTACGCCTCCGGACGCTCCCGCAGATACTCCGCGAAGGACCGCGCGGGGCGGCCCGCCAGTTTGGCCACCGCGTCCGAGACCACCGCCAGCTCACCCGACGCGATGGCCTCGTACGAGGTCACCCACCCGGTGACCGCCCACTCCGGCGCCCCGAACGAGGCGCGGGACGCGTACGCCTCCTCCCGGCTCTCCGGGACATAGGTGACCGTCCGGCCCGCGAACCGCGACAGCTCGTCGGCGGCCTCTTCGAGGGTGATGGCCGCCGGACCCGTCAGGTCGTACACGGCGCTGTCGTGGCCCTCGCCGACGAGGACGGCGACGGCCGCGTCCGCCACGTCGTCATGCGCGACGGCGGACACCCGGCCGTGCCCCGCCGGACCCCGGATCACCCCGTCGGCGCCCGCCATCCCGGCGATCGACGCCTGGTAGAAGCTGTCCCGCAGGAACGTGTACCGCAGCGACGAGGCACGGATGTACTCCTCCGTGTACCAGTGGTCGCGCGCGAAGGTGAACGTCGACTCGGGACCGGCCCCCAGGAACGATACGTACACCACCCGGTCCACCCCGGCCGCGACCGCCGAGTCCAGGGCGATCTGGTGCTCCCGTACCCGGTTCGGGTCCTCGTGCCCGGAGACCAGGAAGAGCGTCCCGGCCCCGTCGCAGGCCCGCCGCATGCCCTCCTCGTCCCCGTATGACGCGATCCGCGCCGTGGAGCCCCCGGCCAGCTCGGGCAGCCGCCCCGGATCCCGGCCCACCAGCCGTACGGACACCCCCCGCTCGGCGAGCCGCCGGGCGACCCGCCCGCCGAGCTGACCCGATGCGCCCGTGACGGCGACGACGGTATCGACAGGGGCGGCTTCGGTCATGGCGAGGGTCCTTCCGGCGGGAACGGCGTACGAGCGGGCACGCGGGGGTACGCGTACGCGCCCAGTGTCGGCGACGATCGCCGCGCCCGCAGTCCGGACGGCCGTCCGGGGGTCCCCCGGACGGCGGGCCCGCCCCGCTCAGACGCCGTCGGCGGGAGCCGGCACCCGCGCCCGCAACGTCTCGAAGACCGCGTAGTAGTTCAGGTCCCCGTGCCCGGCCGCGATCGCGCCTTCGGCGATGTCCCGCAGCAGCCGGGGCTGGTCGTCGGGGACGCCGACCTCGCGGCTGGTACGGAGGATGTGCTCGATGGCGCCGAGGTTCATCCGCAGGGTGCCCAGGTCGCCGGGGTACTCGGCGCGGTCGAGACCGGGGGCACCGGCTCGGATGGACTCGGGGGAGAGGACGGCAGGGGCGAACCAGCCGAGGGCGAGTTCGGCGAAGTCGACCGCAGGTACACCCGCCGAGCCGACCAGCGCGGCGGCGTGCAGCCAGCCGTTCATCGTCGTGTACATCATCTCCAGCAGGGCGACGTTGTGGAGGACGGCGAGCCCCGGGTCGGGACCGAGGTAGCGGGGGTCCCCCAGGGCTTCCAAGGTCGTGAAGCGCGCGTCGAAGTGCTCGCGCGGGCCGCTGTAGAGGAAGACCGCGTGCGGGGAGCCGACCAGCGTCGGCGGCACCATGATCGCGCCGTCGAGGTAGTCGAACCCCCGGGACTCCGCCCAGTCCACGGCCGCCCGGGCCTCCTCGGGGGTGCCGGAGTTCAGATTCACCACCAGACGCCGGGCCCCTTCGGGGGCCTTGGCGTCGCCGAAGGCGTCGTACAGGGTCTCGTAGTCCCGGAGACAGACCACGACCACCTCGGCGGCGGCGAGCGCGTCGGCCACCGACCCGGCCCGGCGCGCGCCCCGCGCGACCAGGTCGTCGGCGCGGGCGGCGGTGCGGTTCCAGACGGTCAGGGGGTGGCCGGCGCGGAGATACGTCTCGGCGAGGACGATCCCCATCGGACCGAGCCCGACGACGGCGACAGGGGCGGGGGCCGGGGCCGGGGTGACGGCGGGGGAAGCATTGTCGTGCTGCGTTGTTGTCATACGGCGGAACCTAAAGTCTCACATCGGTGTGAGAGTCAAACGCGAGCGCGGACGGTGACCGGTATATGAGCATGAGGATCGGGGAGTTCGCCCGGCGGACCGCTACGAGCCAGCGGATGCTGCGCTACTACGAGGAGCAGGGCCTGCTGTGGCCCCGGCGCGGCAACGGGGGATACCGGGAGTACGCGGAGGAGGACGCCGACACCGTGCGCCGGATCCGGATGCTGCTGGCCGCCGGGCTCAATACCCGGACCATCGCCGAACTCCTGCCGTGCACCGTCGCCGACGGGGACCGGCTGGTACCGGCCTGCTCGGGGCTGCTGCCGGGCCTGGAGCGCGAGCGGGAGCGCATCGACCGGGCGGTGGCGGATCTGCTGGCGGCCCGTACGGCACTGGACGCGCTGGTCGCGGCGGCGCCGGGGGTCGACGAGAACGGCGCGGAGATCTGTCTCGCCCCGGTGTGATCCCATGACCGTCTCTCGCGGATCTCGACACTTGCCCCACAAGTGGAACGGTCACGTCTGCTTCCTCGTCTCCCTCGGCGCCAAGATGCGTGCCGGTGACGCCGGTTGACGCATTGTCATGTCTCATGAAGAGGTGAATTGTGAGGACGGGACTCTCGTCGAGAGCGTCGAGAAGGACGGCTCACGACCCCGGCCGCCGGAGACTGCGCGGGATCGTCGCGCAGGCCCTGGCCGGGACGATGGCGGCCGGACTGCTGACGGCGGGCGGCCTGATGGCCGCCGCGCCGGACGCGGTGGCCGCGCCGCAGGAGCCGCATACGGCCACGGAGGTCTATCTGACCAGTGTGAGCAACGGCGGGATGGTCAGGGCTCAGGGCTCTCCCGGCATGGTGACGCCGCCGAAGGGCGATGAGGACCATCAGCAGGTCCGGCTGGAGAAGCGGCCGAGCGGGAAGTACTGGATCACCCGGGGCGGGCAGTGCTTCACCCGGGCGCCCTATACCGATATGGCCATGACGGAGATGCGGGCCTGCGGGGACGAAACGGAGTTCACCTTCGACCCCCTGGGCGGCGAGCGGTTCCGGATCAAGACCTGGGACTCGCAGCAGAACCGGGAGCGGATGCTCCATTCGAGCCAGGTGGACGGCCGCGCGAACCTGCTGCCGACCCCGGCCCAGCCGAACAACGAGTACGCCTGGTACGTCACGCCGATCGACCCGCCGCGCGAGAACATCGGCTCGGTGCCGCACGAGGCCCGGACGTACGACCAGATGACCTATCTGACCACGCACAACGCGTTCTGGAACAGTGAGGACCTCTCCGCGCCGGGGATACCGGCACAGCCCCACTCGATCAGAACGCAGCTGAACGACGGCGTCCGGGGCCTGATGCTCGACGTCTACGACAACAACATCCACGGCAACACCCGGCTCTGCCACGGCAGCTGCCTGGACACCAATCGGGTGACCGAACCCATCCTGCGCGACATCGCCGACTGGATGAACCAGCCCCAGAACCAGCGGGAGATCGTCACGATCTTCCTCCAGGACGAGTCGACGTCGGCGAATCTGAAGAAGGACCTGGACGCCGTCCCGGGTCTGAACGGTCTGATCTTCGACCCGGTGGTGGAGGGGGTCGCGCAGAAGGGCTGGCCGACGGTCGGCGAGATGGCGAACAAGGGCAAGCGGCTGCTGATCTTCTCCAGCAAGGCCGATGAACGCCAGGGCTTCGGTGTCGCCCTCCAGTCGAGCTGGACGGTGGAGAACTACTGGGAAATGGGCATGCCCGGCTTCGACGCCGACTGGACCTGCCAGACCCGGTGGGGCAGCATCCCGCTCGTCCAGGAGGAGGAGAAGTTCCGGCGGTTGTTCGTGATGAACCACTTCCGGAAGTACCCCAGCGTGCCGACCGCCGCCAACGACAACTCCAAGCTGGCGAACCGGGCGGGCCGGTTCTGTATGCCCGCCGCGCGCAAGAAGCCGAACTTCTTCGCCGTCGACCAGTACACCTCGGGCAATCCGATGGCCGCGGTCACCGAGTTCCAGGGCTTCAGCTACCACGGTGACACCCCCGGCCAGGGCGGCAGCCCGACCTGGAAGGCGCCCCGGCTCGCCGTGATGCCGCTCGGTGACTCGATCACCCTCGGCGTCGGCAGCTCCACCTGTGCCGGGGGGACCCAGTACGAGCGGTGCGAGGGCTATCGCCGTATCCTCCGCGACCAGCTCGCGCCCCATACGAAGAACCTCGACTTCGTCGGCTCCCAACAGGCCGGCGCCCATCCCGACTCGCAGCACGAGGGCCACTCCGGCTGGATGATCGACGGCATCGCCGAGAACATCGACAACTGGCTGGTGGCGGCGAAGCCGAATGTCGTCACCCTGCACATCGGCAGCAACGACATCAACCGGGACCACGCGGTCCAGGACGCCCCCGCCCGGCTCGCCCGGCTGGTCAACCGGATCACCACGGCGTCCCCCGAGACCATCGTCCTGCTGGCCCCGATCGTGCCCAACAGCCGACCGGGCAAGCAGCCGCTGGTCGACGCGTACAACGCCGCCATCCCGGGCATCGTCGCCGCGGAACGGGCCAACGCGCGCAAGGTGGAGCAGGTCGACTTCAGTGCCATCACGGCCGCCGACCTCCAGGACGGACTCCACCCCAACAGCGCCGGGTACCAGAAGATGTCCGACGCCTTCTACAAGGCGCTGGCCGCCACGGTCGCCAAGAACTGGCTCACCCCGGATGTGACGGTCACCCCGGGCCCGCCGATCGGATCGGGCGCGCCGCAGGGCGACTACGACGTGGACTACGACGGCGACGGCCGCGGGGACTATCTGGTTCTGGCGCCGAACGGCGCCGTGACCGCGCACCGCAACGATCCGAACAACCAGTGGACGAACCTCGGGCAGGTGGCCAACGGCTCGCCGAACTGGACCAAGGACGATGTGCGGTTCGCCGATATCGACGGTGACGGCCGGGCCGACTACCTGGTCCTCGGCCCGAACGGTTCGGTGCGGATGTACCACAACGGCGGCAACGGGCAGTGGACGGACCGCGGCAGCATCGCGAACGGGTCCGCCAACTGGACCAAGGGTGATGTGCGGTTCGCCGACTACGACGGCGACGGCCGCGCGGAGTATCTGGTCCTCGCGCCCAACGGCGCGACCCACGCCTACCGCTACACCGGCACCGGCACGTCCTGGACGTCGTTGGGCCAGGTGGCCAACGGCTCGGCCGCCTGGACCAAGGACGATGTGCGGTTCGCCGACTACAACGGTGACGGCCGGGCGGACTACCTGGTCCTCGGCGTGAACGGTGCCGTGACCGCGTACCGCAACGATCTGAACAACCAGTGGACGTCGTTGGGGCAGGTGGCCAACGGCTCGGCCGCCTGGACCAAGAGCGATGTACGGTTCGCCGACTACAACGGTGACGGCCGGGCGGACTACCTGGTCCTCGGCCCGAACGGTGCCGTGACCGTGCACCGCAACGATCTGAACAACCAGTGGACGTCGCTGGGCCAGGTGGCCAACGGCTCGCCCAACTGGACCAAGGCGGACGTCCGCGTCTGACGTCGCCCAGCCGTACCGCCCCGGCCAGGGGCGGTACGGCAACCCCCGGCTATGCCAGCTTCCGCTTCAGAAGGCGGCTGACCGGCGTTTCGACGAACCGGGCCACCAGATACGAGACCACCAGCATCCCGGCCGTGACGGACCCCACGAGCACCCATGGACCGACGCCCCGCCCGCCGAAGTAGTGGATCAGCTCCCAGCCGATGACCTGGTGGAGCAGATACAGCGGATAGGTGAGCGCGCCCGCGACCGGCAGCCAGCGCCACTTGATCCACGAGAGCCTGCGGGTAGCGATCAGGGCCATCAGCCCGAAGAAAGTCGCCATGACGGCCGTCACCGGCCACACCTCCTTCACCGCGAGGAACGTCAGGTGCTGGAACTCGTCGATCGTGGGCCCCAGGGACGCCAGGAACGAGACCCCGACGATGCCGAAGAGCATCAGGTTGGGCCGGAACCTGTACATCAGATAGAACGCCATGCCCGCGATGAAGAACCAGCTGTACTCGGGGATCAGCAGCAGCCGCAGCGGCCCGTGCGGGGCCTCGGCGACCAGGAGCGTGGCCGCGCCCCAGACGCAGCAGAAGAGGATCACCCGCCGGTAGGTGAGCCCGAACCAGGCCACGATCAGGAAGAGCAGATAGAACCGCAGCTCGGTGAAGAGCGTCCAGTAGACGGTGTCGACATGCCGGACGTGCAGCGGCTGTTGCAGCATGGTCAGATTGACGAGTACATCGTTCGCGGGCAGCCGCCGCCGCCCGCCCGGGACCACCATCAGGGTGACCGTGGTGGCGACGACCGCGAACCAGTACGCGGGGTAGAGCCGGACCACCCGGGAGATGAAGAAGCTCTTCACCGGACGTCCCCAGGCGCTCATACAGATCACGAAGCCGCTGATCACGAAGAAGATCTGGACCCCGAGATAGCCGTACGCGGTGAAGCGGTAGATCTCCGGGAAGACGTCCTTCACCGGCATCTGCCAGCTGCCGCCGCGGGCCGTGTAGTGGTACAGCACCACCATCAGCGCGGCGGCGATCCGCAGCCCGTCGAGAACGTACAGCCGCTCGTGCGGCCGGCGCTGCCCGGCGTCCGGAGGCAGGGTCGCCGACGGCTGCTTTCTGTGCCGCCCGCCCGGCAGGGCCGCGAGATGCGCCGCTGTGCGTCCCGTATGACCGACCCGCACAGAAGACTGTGAAGGGTGGGTTTCATGAGGTACACGATGTGCTGATTCAGTAAATGTAGGCATTCGTCGCACTCGCACTTCTCCGCGGGTACACAGGGAATCTGCTGACAAGGAACCCGGCCCTCGTATCCGGTGTACGAGGACCCGCCGCCGCCCGTCGGTGATCCGGTCACCGACGGGTGTCGGCTGCCCGTGCGTCGGCGGATCATTCCGGTGTGATCGGCTGCTGCGGGCGATGCACTGGTTCGACCTGCGACACGTCCCGACGGTTGTGCATCACTACGCGATCATTTGTGCGACCGGCGACTGTCTGTGCGTCTGTCTGTCGATATGCGACGGAGGTCGAAGGCTCAGCGCGCGAGCGGACAGTGGAATTCGGGCCGCGCGCGGTTGGGGGAGCAGGTGACGACGGCGATGGAGCGGAAGAGGGTGCCGTCGAGATAGAATCCCAGCGATACGTCCCCACCCCACGCCAGTCGCTCCACCGCATCCCGGACGAGCCGGTCCGCCCGTTCGGGGTACGGTCCTTCCGCGAGCCGGGTGGCCAGCCAGCCACCCGCGTCCTCGGGCCCGTCCCAGGTGCCCCGAACCAGTGCCGCGGGCTTCATCAACCAGGACGCGATCTCCACGGGTGGTACTCCGGTGACGGCGAACTCGGCCACGACCTCGCGATACCGCTCCTCCAGCCGTCGCCCGGCACCGTCCCCGGTGACCGGCGGTGGCTCGTGGTACGGAGGGCGCCGTACCGCCTCGTCGTCGAAGAACCTCTTCTCCCCGGTCCAGCTGTAGCCGTGGTGGTGCACGACGGCCTCTCGTGTCGTTCGGCGGCGGAGGCGGCGCGGACGGGCCGCTCGGACGGCCCCGCCCGCCGCGCGGGGCGACCGGCGGGGCCGTGGTCATCGGCCGGGGCCGTCAGGCGGAGAGCCCGAACCGCGCCGGATCGATCCCCGCGGCGTACAGCTCCGCCGAAGTGAACCGCAGCGGCGGCAGGCCGGGCCGCTTCGTGTCCCCGAGCGCCCAGGCGTCCGCCCCGATCCGGGCGAGCTCCACACAGGACTCCCCGTCGGGGTGGGTGCTACCGCCGCATGCGGTGCTGAAGGTGACGCCGTCGAGGGAAAGTGCGTACAGATCGGTCATCGTTGCTGCCCTCCTGAACCATGCGGGGACGGCCTGCAGCCGTCACGGTCGCCGCGGAACGACCGTAGGGAGGGCCGGATACGGATGGCCACGAAGTTGCACCACCTTGCACGGAGTCACCCGAGCGCGTTGACGGCCTCGGAGATCAGCGCCCGGGCGGACGTTCCGTACACGGCGATACGGGAGAGGTCCGAGAACGCGCCGGCATAGGTGCCGATCTCGCTCGGCGCCGTGATGTTCACCGCCGCCGTCAGCAGCTCCACACTGACCTGGTCGTCGTCGAACAGGTAGAAGGCCTCCAGCGGCCACATCCGGCGCCCGGCCGTGAAGGGGATGACTCCGAGGCTCACATTCGGCAGGGCCATGACCGCGAGCAGGTAGCCGAGCTGCCCGGCCATCGTCGCGGCGTCACCGATCCGATAGCGGAGGACCGTTTCCTCGATGAGGAAGGCGAACCGGTGGTCGCCCCGGTGGAGCACGCCGGAGCGTTCGACGCGCACGGCGGCGGCGCTCGTCGCGTCGTCCGGCGTGCCCTGGAACGCGGCGATCGTGGACAGCAGGGCCGTCGCGTACGCCTCCGTCTGGAGGACACCGGGTACGAGGTTGGAGCAGTAGACGCGCAGCCGCCCGGTCCGTTCGTACAGCGGCAGTACCTCTTCCTGCGCACGACGCATGCCGTGCCGGTGCAGTTTGCGCCAGTGCACCCACATCTCGTCGGCCCGGCGGTTCGCCGCGACCAGGTCCTCGGTCTGGTCCCGGGCCCCGCACGCGAGGCACCAGGCGCGGATGTCGGCGTCGGACGGCGGGGTCTTCGCCCCTTCGATCCGGGACGACTTCGCCGGGCTCCAGCCACATCTCAGGGCCAGCTCCCGCCCGGTCAGCCCGGCCTCGCGCCGCAGGCCGCCCAGGCGCGCGGCGATGGATTCGCGGGCGGCCTGGGCACTGGAGGACGGAGACGGGGCCATGAGGCTGCTTCAGGACTCCCCGTGCTCCACCGGTGCGACCGAGTAGGCCTCGTGCGGGACACCCCGGGCCCAGACCGTGTCGAAGGCGACTGTGGCCATCCCGGCGACGGACGGCTCCTCCCGCAGCTCCCAGCCCGGCTCCGACCAGGATCCGTCGCCGGTGAAGTGGTTGAACAGGACGATCTCACCGTCGAACACCCAGCAGTCGTTGCCGGGCAGCGGGATGTCCGACGCGAGCCGTCTGGGGAGCCAGCGGACCTGCTCGCCGGCCTGGATGTTGACCGAAGTGCCGGCGTGCTCGTAGCGGATGTACTCCGTGACGGGTTCGGAGACCACGCGGGCCCGCCGGACGGACACCCCTCGTGCGACGGTCTCGCGGATCAACTCGACCCAGGGGGCCCAGTACGCGGACGAGGGGTCCACATCACGTACCCCCGTCCGCCGCCATCGCTCGAAGTCCGCGGTCTCGTCGCCGACGCCGTAGGAGTCGCGCATCTCCAGGTGGACGGCCGAATGCCGGGCCGCGGCGAGCAACTCGTCAAACGTCGGTTCCCTCTGCGACATCACACGCCTTCCTGAGCATCGGCACCATCCGGACCGGAATGCGGATGACCGCTTCGTGCGGCGGAATGCCCGGCGCGTGCCCCGGCACCTCGAACTCGGCGCAGCGCGCCCGCAGCTTCTTGCCCGGCTTCCAGCCCTGGAGCACCAGCTCCCGCTTCTTGGTGTCCACCCACACCGTGGGGGACCCGTGTTGTCCCGAGTCCGGATCCACCCCGATGAACCGCAGTGTCATGACTGCCTCCGGTGTCCGAGCGACTTGCGCCGTCTTGCACGAGAGTCGAGCCGGGGGCCGGTGATGTCAAGGAGGGACAGTCGGTTGTCGGCCACCGTCGAGCCGGTCGCTGTCCCGTAGCCGACCGGGGACGTCTCCGGCATTCCGAGCCGGGCGGGCCGCTGTGCGGGGAGCCGCGCCGCCGTGGGGCGGCGCGGCTCCGGTTCGCCGGATCAGTACATCAGGCGGTAGGTGTTCCAGCCGCTGGTGCCGATCTTGGCCATGGGCTTGAACGGCTTGGCGGTGGTGCCGGTGCCCGAGTAGCGGAAGAGCGCGCCGGCCTTGTCGCGGGCGATCAGGTCGCTCTTGCCGTCGTTGTCGAGGTCGCCGACGCCGGCGAGGTAGTTGAAGGTGTTCCAGCCGCCGCCGATCTTGACGCGGGGCTTGAAGGGCTTGTTGTAGTCGCCGCTGCCCGGGTGGATCCACAGGACGCCGGACTTGTCGGCGGTGACGATGTCGGCCTTGCCGTCGCCCGTCAGATCGCCGACACCGGCGATGTGCTGGTAGATGTTCCAGCCGGAGCCGATCTTCTTGCGCGGGGCGACCTTGCCGTTGGCGTACCCGAGGTAGAGCCAGAGGTCGCCCGCCTTGTCCCGGGCGATCAGGTCGGCGCTCGCGGCGCCGCCGAGGTTGCCGGGGGAGATGACCTTGTTGAAGATGTTCCAGCCGCCGCCGACCGTGATGGCGGAGGTCGGGGTGGCGTAGTCGAGGGTGCCGTCGCTGAACCAGAGCCAGACGGACTCCGCCTTGCCGTCGCCGTCGTTGTCCGCCTGGGCGGCGTTGCTGACGGTCTCGCCGCCGGTGGCGATGTGGTGACGCGGCCCGTAGCCGCCCCGGCCGTCGGGCTCGTAGAGGTAGAGGTTGCCGCCGGAGAGTCCGCGCAGCCAGCGGTACTCGGCGGTGGCCGCCGCCTTGGCGGTGCTGCGGGCGCCGATTCGGTCCTGCTGAGCGAGCTGGGCCTGCTCGGCGGCGACGAAGGTGTCGGCGGGGGTCTTCGACGCGCCCGGGTTGTCGGCCGCGACGGCGCTCGTGCCGGTGGCGACGAGGGCGGCGGTGAGGGTGGCGACGGTGACGCGGGAGAGCGCGCCCGCGCGGTTGATCGATGCTGCCATGGTGGCCACTTCCGTGCGTGGGGAGGGATATGCGAGGAGCCGCACCCCTGGCGGGGGTGCGGCTCCTGAGGATTCAGCCGTCCGTCCCGCTGGGGGACGGGGTGGATCCGATCAGAACATCAGGCGGTAGGTGTTCCAGCCGCTGGTGCCGATCTTGGCCATGGGCTTGAACGGCTTGCTGGCGGTACCGGTACCGGAGTAGCGGAAGAGCGCGCCGGCCTTGTCGCGGGCGATCAGGTCGCTCCGGCCGTCCATGTCGAGGTCGCCGACGCCGACCAGGTAGTTGAAGGCGTTCCAGCCGCCGCCGACCTTGACACGAGCGTTGAACGGCTTCTTGTAGTCACCGCTGCCCGGGTGGACCCACAGGACCCCGGACTTGTCGACGGTGACGATGTCGGCCTTGCCGTCGTCGGTGAGGTCACCGACACCGGCGATGTGGTTGTAGATGTTCCAGCCGGAACCGACCTTCGCCTTGGGCGCGACCTTGCCGTTGCCGTAGCCCAGGTAGAGCCACAGGTTGCCGGAGCCGTCCCGGGCGAGCAGGTCGGCGCCCGCGGCACCGCCGAGGTTGCCGGGGGACATCACCTTGTTGAAGGTGTTCCAGCCACCACCGATGTAGACACCCTCGGGGTTCTCGCCGGAGCTGTAGCCCATACCCCCGGAGGTGTCCCAGGACCAGACGTCGTCGGCCAGGCCGTCGCCGTCGTTGTCGGCCTGGACGGCGTTCTTGAGCCACTGGAGGTCGAAGTCCCAGAACTCACGGGCTTCGTAGCCGCCGCTGCCGTTGGGGATGTACCCGTACAGGTCCCCGCCGGACAGGCCCTGCAAAACGCGGAACTCGGCGGCGGCGCCGGACTTGGCCGTGCTCCGGCCGCTGACGCCCTTCTTCTGCTGCTGCTTCTTGATCGACTTGGCGATCTCGGAGGCCGCGGTGGCGGCCGTCGACGAGGTGTTCTTGGTGGTGCCCGGGTTGTCGGCCGCGACGGCGCTCGTGCCGGTGGCGACGAGGGCGGCGGTGAGGGCGGCGACGGTGACACGGGACAGCGCGCCCGTGCGGTTGAAGGCAGTCTTTGCCATTAAATGCCACTCCGAAAGAGTTAGGGAGTGAACTTCCCCCCTGGAAGGTTCACTACGTTTGTCTATCTTTCCATGCGTTTCATATAGGTCAACCCATTTGAAAGGGTTGTGAATCACAGGACATATCGGTCTCGACGGTCGATGAGGACTCGGAGGCCGTGGAGGGTCCCGTCCCGAACGCGCATGGAAGGCGTACGGTCGAACGGATCCGGCCGCGTCGTACTAGTGACGACGGTTCACCTTAAGGCGTTGGTTCCGGTGATAAGCACGGAATATCCGTCACCACGGTGATATCCCCCGGACCGAGGTCCCGGGCGGCGCCCGATCATGAAGAAGTACCCCTTGCTGAATCCCCCGTTGACACCCGCCGGTCCACGGCCACGGGCCGCCCCTCGGTCGGGTGGCCGACCCGGAAACCGGGCCGACACACAGATACGACCCCCGTGGGTGCCGGAGGGTTGTACGCCTTCTTCAAGATTTTTTCCGGGACCGCGCAACGGCGGAGGCCGCGCCCCGGCAGGGGAGCGGCCTCCTGTCGTACCCGGCCGGTCCCGGGTGGAGTCGTCGGTCAGAAGATCAGGCGGTACGTGTTCCAGCCGCCGGTGCCGATCTGTACGCGGGGCGCGTAGGGCGCGGTCGCGCTGCCTGTGCCGGAGTAGCGCCACAAGGCGCCCGCCTTGTCACGGGCAGCGAGGTCGTTGATGCCGTCGCTGTCGAGGTCGCCGACGCCGACGATGTCGTTGTAGACGCCCCATCCGCCGCCCACCCGGACACGGGGCTTGAACGGGGCCTCGTGGTTGCCCGTCCCCTGGTGGAGCCAGAGGACTCCGCTGGTGTCGACGGCGACGACATCGTCCTTGGCGTCACCGCTGACGTCGTCGAGCCCGGCGATGTGGTCGTAGATGTTCCAGCCGTCGCCGACCTTGGCGCGCTGGGCGACCCGGCCGTCGCCGTAGCCGAGGTAGAGCCAGAGGGCGCCCGCCTTGTCCCGGGCGAGGAGGTCGGCGCCCGCCGCGCCGCCCAGGTTGCCGGGGGAGAAGACCTTGTCGTAGATGTTCCAGCCGCCGCCGATCCGCAGGCCGCCCGCCTCACGGGACTCGTACATCAACAGGCCGGTGTTGTCCCGGACCCACCGGTCGTCGCTCAGACCGTCGCCGTCGTTGTCGGCCTGGGTGGCGTCGACGACGTTCTCCCATCCGCCCTCGAAGAACCGCCGGGAGCCGTAGCCGCCGTCGTTGTCGGGGATGTACTCGTACAGGCTTCCGCCGGAGACGCCGTGCAGGGTGCGGTACTCGGCGGAGATGTCGCTCTTGGCCGCCGCGGTCTTCGTCGTCGCGCTCTTGTTGCCCGGACCGCCCGGGTTGTCGGCCGCGACGGCGCTCGTGCCGGTGGCGACGAGGGCGGCGGTGAGGGCGGCGACGGTGACACGGGACAGGGCGCCCGTACGGTTGATGCCAGCTTTTAGCATGAAATAACGCTCCGAAATGGTGCTGAAGAGACGGCCTCTCCCGGGACGGGGGGCCGTTGTGCGGGGTGGGGGTGGGTGGGTGGGGGGGGGCGC